>JAPSIP010000151.1 GCA_031178645.1 Paracoccus sp. (in: a-proteobacteria)
GGCTGACGCGGCATCCGTCAGATCCTCGCGGTCGCCCGGATGGGCCTGCGCGCGGTGCATGACAAAGGGCGCCAGAAGGCGCAGCGGACCCCGCGCGCCCTTCTGCGCCTGGACAATGACCCGCCCCGCCTCGCGCCCCGCGCGGCCCGCGACGGGCAGGATCGCCACCGATCCCGCGCGACCCGACAGCGAGGCCAGGATCGCGTCCAGCCGGTCGGCCCGCTGGATCAGCGTCACAATGCCGCGGGGCCGCAACCGGCGCAGCGCGCTGTCGATCCAGGCGGACAGCGGCGTCTCCTCGCGCCGCGCAATGGCGCGACCGCCGTCAGGGGCGGGCGTGCCGCCCAGGAAATAGGGCGGGTTGGCGATCACATGGTCGAAGACCTGCGCCCGCAGGTCGGCGGGAGGATGGGCCACGTCGCCGGTCATGACCTGCATGGCGATCCCATTCACAGCCGCGTTGCGCGCCGCCAGGTCGGCATAGTCGGGCTGGGCTTCCAGCCCCACCAGATGCAGCCCCGGCACCCGCCAATCCAGGCACAGGCTGGCGACCCCTGCCCCGCAGCCCAGTTCCAGCACCGCCTGCCCTGCCTGGGCCGGGCAAGCCGCCGCCAGCATCACCGCGTCGGCACCGGACCGGAAGCCGCCCCGTGGCTGGGCGATGCGCAGGCGCCCGCCCAGGAAGCCGTCGTTTGATAGATCACTCATCCAGGCCGGCATCGCGCAGGATGGCGCGGGCCATGAATTCGTCGCGGTCCGCGACCATCAGCCGCTGCGGCAGGATGCCCAGCGACCCTTCCAGCACGCTCATGTGCTGGTCCATTGGAAAGGCCGGGATTCCCTCGTCCTCCAGCAGGCCGATGGCGCGGGACATGCGGACGATATCGTTGCTGCGGAACAGTTCTTTCATGGCGGAAACGCTAGGCGGCGGTTGCGCAATTGTCGAGGGCGTGGCAAGGGACGACGCGGTAAAGAGGATAAGGCGATGGGTGTGCAGGAAAACGTCCAGAAACCGCTGGATCGACTGTCCGAGGCGCTTGGCGCCGAGATGGAGGCGGTGAACGCCCTGATCCGCGACCGCATGTCCAGCGAGAACGCCCCCCGCATCCCCGAAGTGACAGCCCATCTGATCGAGGCCGGCGGCAAGCGGCTGCGGCCCATGCTGACCTTGGCCGCCGCGCGCATCATGGGCTATGGCGGGCCGTTCCATATCCACCTGGCCGCGACGGTCGAGTTTATCCACACAGCGACGCTGCTGCATGACGATGTGGTCGATGAAAGCCGACAGCGGCGCGGGCGTCCGACCGCGAACCTTTTGTGGGACAACAAGTCCAGCGTGCTGGTCGGCGACTATCTGTTCGCGCGCAGCTTCCAGTTGATGGTCGAACCCGGCAACCTGCGCACGCTGGAGATCCTGTCGAATGCCGCCGCCACCATTGCCGAGGGCGAGGTGCTGCAACTGACCGCCGCCCAGGATCTGCGCACGGACGAAGGCATCTATCTGAAGGTGGTGCGGGGCAAGACCGCCGCGCTGTTTTCCGCCGCGACTGAGGTTGGCGGCGTGATCTCGGGCGCGCCAGCGGAACAGGTGCAGGCGCTGTTCGACTATGGCGACGCCCTGGGCATCGCATTCCAGATCGTCGATGACCTGCTGGATTATGGCGGGGCCACCGAAACCATCGGCAAGAATGTCGGCGACGATTTCCGCGAACGCAAGCTGACCCTGCCGGTCATCAAGGCAGTCGCCAAGGCCGATGCGGAAGAACGCGCCTTCTGGTCGCGCACCATCGAGAAGGGCGATCAGGGCGACGGCGACCTGGAACAGGCGCTTGCCCTGCTGGCCCGCCACGGCGCGATGGAGGCTGCGCGCGCCGATGCGCTGCGGTGGTCGGCCACCGCCAAGACCGCGCTGACCAAGCTGCCCGCCCACCCGATCCGCGACATGCTGTCCGACTTGGCGGATTTCGTCGTCAGCCGCGTCGCCTGACCGTCAGCCATTCCCCGACCGAAGACCGCTCGCCCTACAGGCGGGCTGGTTCCCGCCATGCACGGCCAGCGGGCCTGGCAAAATCCGACTCTGCCCGCAAATCGGGCGTCCCTGGTTCGTTCCGCCCAATAGGCGGGCATTTCCTGTCTGACCCCGTCCCTGCATTGCCCGAAGCCTGTGCAAGCCCCTGACCCGCGTCCCATGAAAGGGCGTCGGCGGCGCGTCCGGTGCCGCATGGAAGGGGATTTGATGATGACAAGGGCTGCTCCCTTTATTGCCGGTGCCGCGATGCTGATTGCGGTGCCTTCATTCGCACAGGATGCCGCGGTCGCGGTCGAGGCTGCCGTTCCGGTGCCGGACAAGGGCGACACGACCTGGATGCTGATCTCGGCGATCCTGGTGATGATGATGACGCTGCCGGGGCTGGCGCTGTTCTATGGCGGGCTTGTGCGGGCCAAGAACATGCTGTCGGTGCTGATGCAGGTGCTGACGGTCTTCAGCCTGATGGCGATCCTGTGGGTGGCCTTCGGCTATTCGCTGGCCTTCACCGGCGCAGGCACGGCCGAGGACGTGACCTTCTTCACCCCCTATATCGGCGGGCTGTCGAAGATGTTCCTGTCCGGCGTCGGCACCGATTCCGTGGTCGAGGGCTTCACGGCGGGCGTGGTCATCCCCGAATTGTCCTTCGTGATCTTCCAGATGGCCTTCGCCTGCATCGCATCCGCCCTGATCGTGGGCGCGACGGCGGAACGGCTGAAGTTCAGCGCGATCCTGATGTTCATCGTGATCTGGTTCTTCTTCTCGTATCTGCCGATGGCCCACATGGTCTGGTGGTGGGGCGGGCCTTCCGCCTATGACGCACCGTCGGGGCTGCTGTTCGGCCATGGCGCCCTGGATTTCGCGGGCGGCACCGTCATCCACATCAACGCCGGAGTCGCGGGCCTGGTCGCCGCGATGGTCGCTGGTCCCCGCCTGGGTTACCGCAAGGAACTGCTGGCCCCCCACAACCTGTCCTTCACCCTGATCGGCGGCTGCCTCCTGTGGATCGGCTGGTTCGGCTTCAACGCCGGGTCCAACCTGGAAGCCAACGGCTTGACCGCCCTTGCGATGATCAACACCGCCGTCGCAACCGCCGCGGGCGTGCTGGCCTGGTCCTTCGGCGAATGGGCCTTCCGCGGCCATCCCAGCCTGCTGGGCGGGATCTCCGGCGCAATTGCGGGCCTTGTTGGCATCACCCCGGCCGCGGGCTTCGTGGGCCCGATGGGCGCCATCGCCATCGGCCTGATCGCGGGCCTGCTATGCATGTGGTTCGTCATCAGCATGAAGCCGCGCATGGGCATCGACGACAGCCTGGACGTGTTCGGCATCCACGGCATCGGCGGCATCATCGGCGCGATCCTGACCGGCGTCTTCGCGGCGCCCTCGCTGGGAGGAACGGGCGTCTTCGATTACGGCGCCAACGCGGTGGCCGAATTCTCGATGGGCGCGCAGGTCTGGAACCAGACGCTGGGCGTCGTGATCGCGATCGTCTGGTCGGGCGTGGTGTCCCTTGTGGCGATCCACATCGTCAAGGCGCTGATCGGGCTGCGCGTCACCGATACGGACGAACGCCAGGGCCTCGACATCACCACCCATGGCGAGAACGCCTACAACTGAAGCCACGGAATGACAGGAAAGGCCCGGCGTGTCCCGCCGGGCCTTTTCCTTGCGCAAATCACGGATTGGTGGGGGCAATTCCCCTGCGCCGATTCTTCGTGTAGGGTGCGGACCAATTTGGCCGGTGAACGGCCCTGGGCAGTACGCAGGCACCGACGCATGAAACGACCGACCGGCACCCCGAAGCGCACGGGCCGCAGCCCTGTTGCCGACAAGCGCGCCACCGCCGCGGAACAGAAGGCGCCGGTCCGCCGCCACAAGGCCCCCACCCGGCGTGGCAATGTCGTGGTCCGCACCATCGCGGGCACGGTCGGCCTGATCTGGCGCATCCTCTGGGGATCGATGTGGCGGCTGGCGATGGTCATGGTCCTGATCGTCGGCGGCGCGACCGCCTATTTCTACGCGACCCTGCCCGAACCCGAGGCCCTGTTCGACGCCCGCGCCCGCGGGTCCGTCACCATGCTGGACCAGGACGGCAAGGTCTTCGCCTGGCGGGGCGAGACCTATGGCGCGGTCAACAGCGACCAGATCGCCCCGGTCCTGAAGGAAGCCGTGATGGCGACCGAGGACCGCCGCTTCAACTGGCACCTGGGCGTCGATCCGATCGGCATCGCAAGCGCCGTCAAGATCAACCTGGCCGAAGGCCGCGGCCCGCTGGAAGGCCATGGCGGGTCCACCATCACCCAGCAGGTCGCGAAACTGCTGTGCCTGGGCGACAGCTTCGACCCGATCCGCTGGAAGAACGAAGCCGAGTTCGAACAGGACTGCCGCGTCACCAGCCTGTGGCGCAAGATCAAGGAAGTCCCCTATTCCTTCGCCCTGGAAGCCAAGTATTCCAAGGACGACATCCTCAACATCTACATGAACCGTTCCTACATGGGCGGCGGCGCGCGCGGCTTCGAGGCCGCGAGCCAGCGGTACTTCAACAAGCCCGCCTCTGACGTGAATGCGTCCGAGGCCGCGATGCTGGCGGGCCTGCTGCAGGCGCCCAGCTATTTCGCGCCGACCGCGAACCTGCAGCGCGCCCAGAACCGCGCCAGCGTCGTGCTGGGCCTGATGACCGAGGAAGGCTACCTGACCCCGGCCGAGGCCGAACAGGCCCGCGGCAATCCCGCGCAGCTGTCGCAGGCGGCCGAAGCGCGGGCGGGGGGCTATTTCGCCGACTGGGTGATGGAATCCGGCCCCGGCTTCCTGACCAGCGAGACGACCGAGGACGTGACGATCCGCAC
>JAPSIP010000003.1 GCA_031178645.1 Paracoccus sp. (in: a-proteobacteria)
GTAAACGTCAGGCGCGTGCAGCAGCGTGCCGCGCGGGGCCATGGCGATCACGGTCAGGGCGTTCGGCATGTCCTTGGCCGTCAGCGTTGTGCCTTCCAGCGGGTCAAGGGCGATGTCCACCTCGGGGCCGTCGCCCGTGCCGACTTCCTCGCCGATATAGAGCATCGGCGCCTCGTCGCGCTCACCCTCGCCGATGACGACCACGCCCTTGATGTCCAACATGTTCAGCTGGTCGCGCATGGCGTTCACGGCGGCCTGGTCGGCGGCCTTTTCGTCGCCGCGCCCGATCAGCCGGGCCGAGGCATGGGCTGCCGCCTCGCTGACGCGGGCCAGGCCCAGCGAAAGCATCCTGTCGTTGAAATCCTTGGGCGCGGTCATGTCCATCCCTTTTTGACGCAGGTTGCGCCGGTCTTACGCGGCCCCCCGGGCGGCGGCAAGCCTGTCGGCGCTAACGCGCTAGACCTCGGCCAGATCAAGCGCCAGGGCGTGGATGCGGGGCACGATGTCGCCCAGCGTCTGGTGCACCAGCCGGTGGCGCTGCACCCGGCCAAGGCCCGCGAAGGCAGGGCTGGCCATGCGGATGCGGAAATGGGTCTGGCCGCCTTCGCGATAGCCCCCATGGCCCCGATGGCTCTCGCTTTCGTCGATGATCTCGATCCGGCTGGGACTCAGAGCGGTCAGCCTTTGGCGCATTTCGTCGGCAATCATTCGTCAAGACCTTTCATGTCGCGTCAGAACCTCTAAACTGCCGCCTCCGAGTCGCAAAGGTGCCCCAGGATGAGCAGTAACGACCCGTTCGGCTTCGACATTTCGGCCGCGAAGGACAAGAAGCGCAAGAACAAGGGCCGTCGCGGCATGTCCGGCGCCTTCGAGACCTCGACCCGCGTCTGCGAAAAGCAGGGCTGCAACGAGCCCGGCCAGTATCGCGCGCCCAAGAACCCGCGCAACCTCGATGACTATTTCTGGTTCTGCAAGGAACACGTTCGGGAATACAACGCGAACTGGAATTACTTCCAGGGCCAGTCCGAGGAGGAATTCCAGCAGTTCATCGACAACGCGACCGTCTGGGAACGCCCGACCAAGCCCTTTGGCCGCGCCGCGGCCGAGGACAAATGGGCCCGCCACGGCGTCAGCGACCCGCTGGAGATCCTGGGCGCCAACGGCACCGCCCCCGAGGCCCGGGCCAAGGCCAGCCGCAAGCTGCCTCCCACGGAACGCAAGGCCTTGGATATCCTTGAGGCCAAGGACCACTGGACCCGGGCCGAGATCCGCAAGCAGTACAAGTCGCTGGTCAAGGACCTGCACCCCGACATGAACGGCGGCGACCGGTCGGACGAGGATCGCCTGGCCGAGGTCGTCTGGGCCTGGGACCAGGTCAAGGACAGCCGTTTCATCAAGGACTGAACGCGCCGCCCCGGGGCCGGGCGTGGCCTTTCGGGTATTTGGGCAACGAAGAAGCCGTCAGCCCTGCTTGCGGCGGAGGAGGGACGCGGCAAGCGCCAGCAGCGACAGCAGGACCGCCGGCGCGTTGCCCCATCGCATCCAGGGTGTCGCGGGCAGGGGGGCGGGCAGGGCGGCATCGATCTTGCCCTCGACCCCCAAGCCCAGGGACTGGCGGACCTGGCCATGCGGGTCGATGACCGCGCTGATGCCGGTATTGGCCGCGCGGATCAGCGGCAGGCCGGATTCGATGGCGCGCAGCCGCGCCTGGGCGAGGTGCTGGTAGGGACCGGAAAACTGGCCGAACCACGCATCGTTCGTCGCCTGGAGTAGCCATGCAGGGCGGTCGCCCAGCCCGCGCAGGTGCTGGGGAAAGATCGCCTCGTAGCAGATCAGCGGCTGGAAATCGGGAACGCCCGGCGCGGACATGATCGCCGGGCCGGAGCCTGCGGAATAGCCGTTGCCCTGTTGTGCGGCGAAGGCGGTGATGCCGACCCGCGCCAGGGCGTCGCCCCAAGGGATGTATTCGCCAAAGGGCACCAGGTGGAACTTGTCGTAGACGGCGCCGACGGTGGCGTCCGTGTTCAGCGTCACCAGACTGTTGAAGAACCGGCTGCCGTCGCGCCGCTGGATACCCATGACCAGGGGCGCGCCCGCCGCCTGCGACATCGCGGGCAGGACCGGATCCGCGTCGTTCAACAGGAAGTTCACCGCCGTTTCCGGCCAGATCACCAGGTCGCGGCGTCCCGGCGCGGCTGAGAGGTCCAGCAGGCGCTGATAAAACACCGCGGCCCATTCCGGATCCCATTTCAGATCCTGCTGCGCGTTGGGCTGGACGATGCGCAGGATCGTGTCGGTATCCGGGGGCAGTGGCTGGGCCAGACGCGCGGCCCCGCCTGCCCAAAGCCCGCCCAACACAGCCAGGGCGGCAATCGTGCCGGGCAGCGGGCGAAGGACTGCCAGCAGCGTCGCAAGCGCCATCGTGACCAGGCTGAGGCCGATGGCCCCGGTCCAGGCCGAGATCTGGGCAAGTGGCGTGTCGATCCAGGCATGGCCGATCAATGCCCAAGGCAGGCCGGTGAAGATCCAGCCGCGCAGCCAGTCGGACAAGACCAAGGCCGCGGCGATGGCCACGGCGCGGCGTCCGCCCGCAGGCGCATGGCGCGCGGCGAAGCTGGCGGGGATGGCCCAGAACAGCGCCCCGCCCAGGGCCAGCAGCACAAGGGCGAAGGGGGCCATCCAGCCATAGATCTCGGGCTCGACCTGGAAGGGCTCGACGATCCAGGACATCGACAGGGCGAACCAGCCAAAGCCTGCGGCCAGCATCGGCCAGAAGACCGGCCTGCCGAACGCGACCTGCCGCAGCAGGACCGCAAGCGCCAGGGGCGTCGCAGGCCACAGCCCGAAAGGGGCCAGGCCAAGCGCCGCGATCAAGCCAAGCGCCAGCGGGATCCCAAGCTGCCGCAGGGGCGGACGGCGGGACATGGGCCTGGATCAGGCCTCGGCGTCGGCGCTGTCGGCGGGGGCCGTCGGTGCTGCTGCCTCGTCGGTCTTCTTGCGGCGGGTCCGCTTGGGCTTCGGCGCGGCTTCGGCCTCGGCTGGCTGGGCTTCGGCGGGTGCGTCCGCAGCGGGCTCGGCCTTCTTGCGGCGGGTGCGCTTGGGCTTTTCGGCAGGCTGGAGGGCGGATTCGGCCGCCTCGACCGGGGCTTCAGTGGTATCGGCCTTCTTGCGCCGGGTCCGCTTGGGCTTGGGCGCTTCCTCGCCCGCCGGGGCGGGGGCTTCGGCGACAGGCTGTGCCGTCGTCTCGGCCACCGGGGCGGCCGTTTTCCCAATAGCGGCGTCCTGCGCCGAAGTCGCCTCAACCGGCAACGGCGCCGCGGCATCGGCGGGCGCTTCAACCTCGAGTGCTTCGGGCAGGGCGGGTGCATCGCCCTTCTTGCGGCGGTTGCGGCCGCGGCGGGGCTTTTCGGCCTGCGCCTCGGCAGGTTCGCGCGCGGGCTCGGCCGCCTTGCGGGGCCGGTCGTCGCTTTCCTGCGAGGTCGAGGCAAGCGCGCGGCGCAGTTCGACCAGCATGAATTCCGGCACATGATCGCCCATGCCCATCACGGACGGGCCGCGGTCGCCGTCGCGGCGGTTGCGGCGGTCGCGGGACTGGTCGCGGCGGTCGTCGCGGCGATCCTCCCTCCGATCTTCGCGCCGATCTTCGCGGACGGCACGTTCGGCTGCACGCTCCTCGGGCCGTTCCTCGCGCACGGGTTCGCGGCGGGCTTCCTCGCGCGGGGCTTCGGCCCGATCTTCGCGCGGGCTGCGGCGTTCCTCGTCGCGGCCGCGGGACTTGTCGCGCCCACGGCCCTTGTCGCGGCTGCTGCGGCGGTCTTCACGGCCGCCGTTGCGGTCGCCTTCGGCCAGGGTGAAGCCCTCGGGCAAGGGCGCGCGGGGCAGGGTCTGCTTCACAAGGTTCTCGATGGCGGCCAAGTATTTTTCATCCGATGGGGTGGAAATGCTGAAGGCGCTGCCCAGGCGGCCGGCGCGACCGGTGCGGCCGATGCGGTGGACGTAATCCTCGGCATGGCTCGGCAGGTCATAGTTGAAGACATGGCTGACGGCCGGGATGTCCAGGCCGCGCGCCGCCACGTCCGAGGCGATCAGGAACTTGAGCTTGCCCTCGCGGAAGCTTTCCAGCGTCCGGGTGCGGTGGCTCTGGTCCAGATCGCCGTGGATCGGGGCCGCGTCATAGCCGTGCTTGGCCAGCGACTTGGCAAGGATGTCCACGTCGGTCTTGCGGTTGCAGAAGATGATGGCGTTCTTCAGCCCGCCGCCTTCGGTTTCGGGGCCTTCCGCGTCGATCAGGGCGCGCAGCAGGTCGCGCTTCTGCTTGGCGGCCATGTCGCGGCGCGAGGGGACCAGTTCGACCAGCTTCTGGGTGATGGTTTCGCTGGTCGTGGCCTGGCGCGCGACCTCGATCCGTTCAGGGGCGTGCAGGAAGGTGTTGGTGATCCGCTCGATCTCGGGGGCCATGGTGGCGCTGAAGAACAGCGTCTGGCGCGTGAAGGGGGTCATCTGGAAGATACGCTCGATATCCGGGATGAAGCCCATGTCCAGCATGCGGTCAGCCTCGTCCACCACCATGATCTGCACGCCGGTCAGCAGCAGCTTGCCGCGTTCGAAATGGTCCAGCAGGCGGCCCGGCGTCGCGATCAGCACGTCCACGCCCCGGTCGATCAGCTTGTCCTGTTCGCCGAAGCTGACGCCGCCGATCAGCAGCGCCTTGGTCAGCTTGGTGTGCTTGGCATAGGTGTCGAAGTTTTCCGCCACCTGGGCCGCCAGTTCGCGGGTCGGGCACAGGACAAGGCTGCGCGGCATCCGCGCGCGCGCGCGGCCACGGCCCAGCATGGTGATCATCGGCAGCACGAAGCTGGCGGTCTTGCCGGTGCCGGTCTGCGCGATCCCCAGCACGTCGCGGCCTTCTAGCGCGGGCGGGATAGCGCCGGCCTGGATCGGCGTCGGCGTTTCATACCCGGCCTCGCCAATGGCCTGCAGCACTTTGGGGTCGAGTTTCAGATCGGAGAACTTCGTCATTCGGGGGCTTTCCAAGGCTTGCGCGCCAGATGGCGGCAGGTCGCGTTCCATCGCCGCGTCGCCCAAACGGCTGCTGCGGCCTGCAATGGGACGCAAGACTCGCACGCCCCTTCAGTTGGTCCGCCGGATGCGGACTGCCGCGAGATAAGCCAAGTGGACCGCCACGTCAATGTTTAGGCCCGGAAACCTTGCGAAAAATGCCGTTTTTCGGGCTTTGTGTTGACCAAGCCCCGCCCCAGACGGTAACCGGCAGGCGACAGTCAGGAAACCGATGATGAACCTATTCACCGATCTGCGCGGCGTCGTTCTGGCCGCGTTGGAGCAAATGACGCAGGCGGGCGAACTGCCCCCGGGGCTGGATTTCGCCAATGTCGCGGTCGAGCCGCCGCGCGATCCGGCCCATGGCGACATGGCCACCAATGCCGCGATGGTGCTGGCAAAGCCTGCCGGGATGAAGCCGCGCGAGATCGCCGACCGGCTGGCCGCCCGCCTGACCGACCCGCGCATCAGTGTGGCCGAGGTCGCGGGACCGGGCTTTCTGAACCTGCGCCTGTCGCCTGCCGTCTGGCAGGGCGTGGTCACTGTCGCGCTGCGCGAGGGCGAGGATTTCGGCCGGTCCGACATCGGCGCGGGCCAGAAGGTCAACGTCGAATTCGTCAGCGCCAATCCGACCGGGCCGATGCATGTGGGCCATGTGCGCGGCGCGGTCTTCGGCGATGCGCTTGCGAACCTGCTGGCCTTTTCCGGCCACGACGTGACGCGCGAATACTATATCAACGACGGCGGCGCGCAGGTCGATGTTCTGGCGCGCTCCGCCTATGAGCGTTACCGCGAGGCCAACGGGCTTGAACCCGAGATCCGCGAGGGGCTTTATCCCGGCGACTACCTGATCCCCGTGGGCGAGGCGCTGAAGCAGAAATACGGCACCAGCCTGCTGGAAAAGCCCGAAGCCGACTGGCTGGCCGAGGTCCGCGATTTCGCCACCGAAGCCATGATGGGCATGATCCGCGATGATCTGGCGGCCCTGGGCGTCCGCATGGATGTCTATTCCAGCGAAAAGGCGCTGTATGGCACAGGCCAGATCGAGGCCGCGATCGAACGCCTGCGGTCCCTGGACCTGATCTATCGCGGCGTTCTTGAACCGCCCAAGGGCAAGTTGCCCGAGGATTGGGAGGAACGCGAGCAGCTTCTGTTCCGGTCCACCGCGCATGGCGACGACGTGGACCGGCCGATCCAGAAGTCCGACGGCGCCTGGACCTATTTCGCGCCCGACATCGCCTATCACTGGTCCAAGATCGACCGGGGCTTCGATGCGCTGATCGACGTTTTTGGCGCGGACCACGGCGGCTACGTCAAGCGCATGAACGCGGCAGTCGCGGCCTTGTCGAACGGGCGCGTGCCGCTGGACATCAAGCTGATCCAGCTGGTCAAGCTGTTCAAGAACGGCGAACCCTTCAAGATGTCCAAGCGCGCGGGCACCTTTGTCACCCTTCGCGACGTGGTCGAGGAGGCCGGCGCGGATGTCACCCGCTTCATCATGCTGACGCGCAAGAACGACGCTGCGCTTGATTTCGACTTTGCCAGGGTGCTGGAACAGTCCAAGGACAACCCGGTCTGGTATGTCCAATATGCCAGTGCGCGGGTCCATTCGGTGCTGCGCCGTGCAACTGATTCGGGTATCGACGTTAGTGATTCGGCCTTGGCGGGTGCCGACCTGGGCCAGTTGGCCCACCCGGCCGAGCTGGATCTGGCGCGGAAAGTCGCCGAATGGCCGCGCCTTGTCGAACATGCCGCGCGCGCCCATGAACCGCACCGGATCGCGTTTTTCCTTTATGACATTGCCTCGGATCTGCATTCGCTGTGGAATCGCGGCAATGACGACACGTCCCTGCGTTTCGTGCAGGATGGCAATCCGGACACGTCGCAAGCAAAAATCGCGTTGGTGCGTGCAGTTGGCGTTGTTATTTCATGTGGTCTCGCTATCCTTGGGGTCACGCCGGCAAAGGAAATGCGCTGAGTTACAAGGCGACCCTGCCGGGCGGAACGGGCAGCAAAGTTCAGGTCGGATCAACCGGCAGGCAGGCAGGCTATGGCAGTGATGGATTTTCGCGAAGGCGGCTATGTGTTCTCGCGTCACAAGGTGAAGCGAGAGTTTTCCTATGACCAGGGCGGCTGGGATGACCAGCCGCAGCGGGGTGCGGGCCGTCCCGCCGCAGACGCCTCGGGCAATGACGGCCTGACCGCCCGATTCGCGCGGGTGACGCACTACCTGGGCGCGGTCGCTTCGGTTGCGCTGATGGTGGGGCTGATGGTCTGGGGCTGGCAACTGGTGTCGCGCGACGTGTCGGGCGTCCCGGTGATCCGCGCCATCACCGGCGACGCCCGCACCGCGCCCGCCGAACCCGGCGGGGAACTGACCAACTATACCGGCTATGCGGTCAATACCGTGGCCGAGGGGGTGGACCACCAGCCGACGCAGCAGGTTGCCATCGCGCCCGCGCCGGTGGGCCTTTCGGACGAGGACGTGGCGATGGGCCAACTGGGCGCAACCCCGCGCCAGCCCTCGGTCGTTTCGGAAACCCCGCTCAGCTTCGACGGCGAAGCGGTCCTGCCCCTGTCGGACAGCGAAGCACGCGCCTTGGCGGAAGCCCAGGCCGAGGCGCAGCGCCTGGCCCTGGCCGACAGCTCTGTGCAGGAAGCCTCGATCATCGACGCGCCGGCTAGCGAAGGCCCCGTGAACGAGGCCCTGACGGACGAAAACGGTGCGCCTGCCCAGGCCGCCGCCATCACCGAGGCCCTGGTCCAGGCCCAGGCCGAAGCCAATCCCGGCGTGCTGACCGCCTCGACCCGGCCAGCGCCGCGCCCGCGCAGCACCCGCGTCGCATCGGCCGGCACCACGGCCACCGATGCCCGCCCCGTCGCGGCCGAATCGCGCCCGGCGGAAGCCGCCGCCCCGGCCCCGGCCCCCGCGCCGGTGGCTTCGGCCAGCGGACCGCAGGTGCAGCTTGGCGCCTTCGACAGCAATGCGATCGCCGCCAGCGAATGGAACCGGCTGTCGGGCAAGCATGTCGTTTTCGGCGGCAAGCAGCAGGTGATCCAGCAGCACCAGTCGAATGGCCGCACCTTCTGGCGCCTGCGCGTCGCGGGCTTTGATTCGCTCTCGGAAGCCCGCCAGTTCTGCGCCGCGCTGAAATCGGCGGGCACCGACTGCCTTGCCCTGAACTGATGGCCGCCAATGCAACGATCCTCGGCGGCATCGCCGGGACCGACCTGACTGCGGCCGAACGGGACTTCTTCCGCGCGGCTGATCCCTGGGGCTTCATCCTGTTCGGCCGCAATGTCGAAAGCCCCGACCAGCTGCGCCGCCTGACGGGCAACCTGCGCGACGCGGTTGGCCGCGATGCCGTCATCACCGTCGATCAGGAAGGCGGCCGGGTGCAGCGCCTGCGCGGCCCGCACTGGACCGACTGGCCCGCGCCGCTGGACCAGGCGCCCGCCGGTCCTCGCGCGATGTGGCTGCGCTATCACCTGATCGGCCGCGAATTGCGCGCGGTGGGCATCGACAGCAACTGCGCGCCCACGCTGGACGTGGCGCAGGCCGATACCCATCCGTTCTTGCGCAACCGCTGCCTGGGATCCGATCCGACGACGGTCGCTACACTTGGCCGGGCTGCCGCCGACGCAATGCTGGCCGCGGGCGTGCTGCCGGTGATGAAGCACATGCCGGGCCACGGCCGCGCCGTCGCCGACAGCCATCACGGCCTGCCCACCGTCACGGCTGGCGCCGATGACCTCGACGCGATGGACTTCGCCCCCTTCCGGGCGCTTCGCGACCTGCCGATGGGCATGACCGCACATATCCGCTTCACCGGCCTGGACGACGTGCCTGCCACCGCCTCGCCGAAGATGATCGCCCTGATCCGCGACCGCATCGGCTTTGACGGGCTGCTGATGACCGACGACATCACCATGAACGCGCTGTCGGGAACCCAGGCCGACCGCGCGGCCGCCTCGATCGCCGCAGGTTGCGACCTGGTCCTGCATTGCAACGGCACGATTGCCGACATGGAACCCGTCGTGGCCGCCGCCGGCGCAATGTTGCCCGATGCGCAGCGCCGGGCCGACGCCGCCTTATCCCAACGCCGCGCCCCCCAGGATCTCGACCCTGCGGCCCTGATGGCGGAATGGCGCGACCTGACGGCAGCTACCGCCTGACCCATCTTCTGTGATCAAATATCCTCGGGGGGTCCCGCAGGGACGGGGGCGGAAAGCCCCCAGCGACGCAGGCCCTGCTTGACTTGGGCGGGGGCAGGGCTGAGTTTGGCGATCCCTGACAGAAAGGACGGCCGTGCCCCCCGCCGGTGATATTCGCCATCTTCGACCCCTGCCCGAGGCCGACACTGTCGCGCAGCGGCGCGCGGACGAATTGCTGGTCGTGGATGTGGACGGCTACGAAGGCCCGCTGGACCTGCTGCTGACGCTGGCGCGGACGCAGAAGGTGGACCTGATGACGATCTCGGTCCTGGATCTGGCCGAACAGTATCTTGCCTTCGTGGAACAGGCCCGCGCCCTGCGGATCGAACTGGCCGCCGATTACCTGGTCATGGCGGCCTGGTTGGCCTTCCTGAAATCCCGCCTGTTGCTGCCCCCCGACCCCCAGGCCGAAGGTCCGTCGGCCGAGGACATGGCGGCCCATCTGGCCTTCCAGCTTGAACGGCTGGCGGCGATGCGGCAGGCGGCGGCACAACTGATGGCGCGCGACCGGCTGGGCATCAGCCGCTTTGCCCGCGGCACGCCCGAGGTGGTGGCGCGGACCCGGCGCACCGAATGGCAGGCGGGGCTGATCGACCTGATGCGCGCCTATGCCCGGCTGAAAACGCGCGAGGAGTTCCGCCCCTATGCCTTCGACCGGCGGGACGTCTTCACGATGGAACAGGCGCTTGACCGGCTGCGCGGCCTGATCGGCTATGCGGGGGACTGGACCAACCTGTCGGATTTCCTGCCAGAGGGCTGGGACAACCACGGCCCGCGCCGCCGCTCGGCCACCGCCGCGACCTTTGCCGCCTCGCTGGAGCTTGCGCGCCAGGGCCGGATCGAGATACGTCAGGCCGACCCTTTCGCGCCGATCCGCTTTCGCCGCAGGCCCCCGACAACAGACATGCCGTGACCCACCCCGACCCCCGATCCGATCTGTCGCTGCCCCCAATGGCGGAACAGGAGCGCATGGTCGAGGCGATCCTGTTCGCATCGGGCAGACCGCTGACCCTGCGCGATCTGGCCGACCGGCTGCCGCCGGGATGCGAACCGGCCGAGGCCTTGGCCGGACTGCGCCGGTCCTATGCCGGGCGGGGCGTGGTGCTGGAACGGATCGGCGACGGATACGCCTTTCGCACCGCGCCGGACCTGTCCTTCCTGATGCAGACGGAAACGGTGGAACAGCGCCGCCTGTCGCGCGCGGCGATCGAGACGCTGGCCATCATCGCCTATCACCAGCCCGTCACCCGCGCCGAGATCGAGGAGATTCGCGGCGTGGCCGTGTCGCGCGGCACGCTGGACCAGCTGATCGAGATGGAATGGGTGCGCATCGGCCGCCGCAGGATGACCCCCGGCCGCCCCGCGACCTTTGTCGTCACGGAAACCTTCCTGGACCATTTCGGCCTGGAATCGGCGCGGGATCTGCCCGGTCTGGCCGAATTGCGGGCGGCCGGGCTACTGGAATCGCGCCCGCCGGCCGAAGGCATGATCCTGCCCCTTGCGCCGCAAGAGGCAGATGACGATATCGGCGCAACCCCGCCCCCCGGTGATTTCCTCAAGGACGACTGACCCCATGAGCCTCAATTCCATCATCAACATGCTGACCCGCATGGTCACCCGGCGCGCCGTCAACTGGGGCATCAACAAGGGCATCGACAGGGTGGCGAAATCCGGCGGCAAACCGGCGGGCGTTTCGGCCAAGCAGGCCAAGACCATGCGCACCGCCGTCAAGCGCGCCCGTCAGGCCGCCCGGCTGACCCGCCGCATCGGGCGCTGACCCTCGCCTTTGTCGGGCCGCCGGGATAGGGCTGCGCGATGGATGACAGATTCGAAATCTTCCTGGTGGCGACGCCGGGACTGGAAGCGCCGCTGGCCGCCGAGGCGGCCGCCCTGGGATGGCAGCCGGTCGTGCAGCCGGGCGGCGTGACGATCACCGGCGGCTGGACGGATGTCTGGCGCGCGAACCTGTGGCTGCGCGGGGCCACGCGTGTGCTGGCGCGCGTGGGCCAGTTCCGCGCCCTGCACCTGGCGCAGCTGGACAAGCGGGCCCGCAAGTTCCCCTGGGCCGATGTCCTGCGCCGCGACGTGCCGGTGCGGGTGGAAACCACCTGCAAGGCCAGCCGCATCTATCATGCGGGCGCCGCCACTCAGCGGATCGAGCGCGCCATTGCCGAGGAACTGGGCGCGCCCCTGGCCCCCGACGCATCCTTGGTGGTCAAGGTCCGGATCGAGGATGATCTGGTCACCATCAGCTTGGATACGACCGGCGAGTCGTTGCACAAGCGCGGCCACAAGGAGGCCGTCGCCAAGGCCCCCATGCGGGAAACCATGGCCGCCATGTTCCTGTGCGAGATGGGGTTCGACGGCAGCCAGCCCGTGCTGGATCCGATGTGCGGTTCCGGAACTTTCGTGATCGAGGCGGCCGAGATCGCGGCGGGCCTTGCACCGGGCCGCAGCCGCAGCTTCGGCTTTCAGCAGCTTGCCAGTTTCGACGATACCGCTTGGCAGGCGATGCGGGCACCCGCCGCGCCGCGCCCGGTGCCCGCGCAGTTCTTCGGCAGCGACCGCGACGCGGGCGCCATCCGGATGAGCCAGGCCAATGCCGAACGGGCGGGGGTGGCGGCACTGACCCGCTTTGACTGCCGCGCCATAGGCGATCTGGAGCGCCCGGATGGCCCTCCCGGCATCGTCATCCTGAACCCACCCTATGGCGCCCGGATCGGCAACAAAGGGCCGCTGTTCGGGCTGCATGCGGCGATGGGGCAGGTGTTCAAGGACCGCTTCAAGGGCTGGCGGATCGGCATCGTGACAAGCGAGGGCGCGCTTGCCAAGGCAACCGGGTTGCCGCTTGAATCAGGGCCGGTGGTTGCGCATGGCGGGCTGAAGGTCCGGTTGTGGCGGACGGCGGTGTTGTAATGGCAAGCGCCGGGGGTTTCACACCCCCGGACCCCCGTGGGATATTTGAACCAAGGCGAAACAGCCTTAGCGGAATTGCTTGGCGAGCTTGAGGCCCTGTCCCTGGTAATTCGACTTGATCCCCGCGCCGTAAAGCCGATCCGGGCGCCCCGCCATCTGTTCATAGACCAGCCGGCCAACCACCTGACCATGTTCAAGGACAAAAGGCGCCTCGTGGCAGCGCACCTCGAGCACGCCGCGCGCGCCGGTGCCCGCCTCTCCGATGCCGAAGCCGGGGTCGAAGAAGCCCGCGTAATGGACACGGAATTCCCCTACCATCGCCAGATATGGGGCCATTTCGGCCGCGTAGTCGGCAGGAATCGCCACCGATTCGCGGCTGACGAGAATATAGAAGGCGCCGGGGTCCAGGATCAGCCGACCCTCGGTCGTGTGCAACTCGTCCCAGAAATCGCCTGTGTCATAGGCACCGATCCGGTCGAGGTCGATCACCCCGCTGTGGGGGCGGGCGCGATAGCCGACCAGGTCGCCGCCGGCGGGCCTGAGATCGACGGAAAAGCCCAGGCCGCTGTCGATCAGCGCCGGACCGGCCACCAGCGGTTCGCGGTCGTTCAGGTCGCGCAATTCGGCATCCGACAGGACCGCTTGGCCGCGGCGCAGCCGCAGCTGGTTCAGGCGCATCCCCGGACGCACCAGGACCGAAAAGCTGCGCGGGCAGATTTCCGCATAAAGCGGCCCGTCATAGCCTTCGGGCAACCGGTCGAACTCGGTCCCTCCATCGGCCACCAGCCGGGTCAGCAGATCCAGCCGCCCGGTCGAGGACTTGGCATTGGCGACCGCCGTCAGGCCTGCGGGCAGGCGCAAACGCTCCATCAGCGGGACAAGGTAGACGCAGCCGCGTTCCAGAACCGCCCCGTTCGTCAGGTCCATCTGGTGCATCTGCAGGTCGGGCAGCCGGTCCATCACGCGCTGCCCCCGCCCTGCCAGGAAGCTGGCGCGCAGGCGATAGGCGACGCTGCCCAGCCGCAGGTCCAGCGAGGCGGGCTGGATCTGGTCCGGGGTGATGTCCAGATCCGCCGCGATGGTGCCGGACTGGATCAGGCTGCGGATGTCGCTGTCGGGAAGAACGCCGTTCATGCAGGTTCCTTTCATGCGAAAACGCCCACCCCCGCAAAGGGATGGGCGTTTTCGAAATGGTCGGGCCGGCGAGATTCGAACTCGCGGCCTTCCGCCCCCCAGACGGACGCGCTAACCAGACTGCGCCACGGCCCGACGCGCACCGTATAGAGCGATCCGAAGCCCCTGCACAAGGGCCGGCAAGCGGAAATCTTCGCCTTTACAACCGTTGGTGTCAGCAAATCCGTGCCAGGGCGTCGCGGAGCCGCGACAGGCTGGCCTGGTGATGCGGTCCCGCCATCTGCGACGGATGCAGGTCGTGCAGCCGCGCGCGCAGCGAAGCCACCTCGGCCAGCCAGTTCTGCGGCGACCTGCCTGCGGCGGGACGGCGGCGGCGATGGCGGGCGCGGGGTCCGTGCTGCGGTTCGATTGCCTCGGGATCCTCGTCCAGGCCCTCAAAGATGTCGGGATCGGGCAGGGGCGTCATGTCATCTTCGGCCAGCCCCTTGAGCCGGGCGAGGCCGCGTTCGCGAACGGCGGCACCGCGGTCCCGCGCCAGAAGCTTCTTCGCCCCCCGGATGGTCAGGCCTTCGTCCCGCAGCACGGTGCAAAGGCCCGCTGCCAGCCGCACGTCATCGGGGCGGTAGTAGCGCCGTCCGTCGGGCCGCTTCATCGGCCGCAGCAGGGGAAACTGGGTTTCCCAATAGCGCAGCACATGGGGTGCGACGCCCAGAAGCCTTGCAACTTCGCCGATGGACCGGAATGCGTCTGCGCCTTTTGTCATTCAGCCCGAAGGTCCCTAACCCTTGTTCCCGGCCGCCACGCGGTCCTTCATCAGGTGCGAGGGGCGGAACGACAGGACGCGGCGGGGCGTGATCGGCACTTCCTCGCCCGTCTTGGGATTGCGGCCGATGCGTTCGTTCTTGTCGCGCAGGCTGAAGGTGCCGAAGGACGAGATCTTGACCTGTTCGCCCCTGACAAGCGCGTTCGAGATATGTTCGAGGACCGATTCGACAAGCTGGGCAGACTCGTGTCGTGACAGGCCAACGTCCCGAAAGACGGCCTCTGCGAGATCCATCCGAGTCAGCGTCTTGTCACTCATGACTTTTCCCCTTTGATTTCACAAGGATGGTTGGATTTCTTCCGCCTGTCAACGAGAAGCGCGGTCTTTCGTTCCGACAAAATCCGTCGGATCGGTCCCGGATCAGCGGCCATGCGCCCCCGGCGGCCGTCCCTGCATTGCATCAGCGGGCCGCGATCCTATCTCTTCAGGGCAGCAAGGAGCGAGACGATGGCCGGAGGATGGGCCCGCGACGACGCGGTGAACGACCAGATCGAGATCAGCACGGCCGAGGCCGTGGCCCGCGCCAGAATGCGCGCGGCGCGCGGAACGGCAACGGCAGAAAGCGCCAGCCATTGCATCGATTGCGACGAGCCGATCCCCGAGGCGCGCCGCCGCGCCATTTCGGGGGTCCAGCTTTGCGTGGAATGCCAATCAGGGCGCGACCGCAGCTTTCGCGCGACGGGCGGCATCAACCGGCGCGGCAGCAAGGATTCGCAGTTGAAATAGCGCCTTACCAGCGAAGGACGACGGAACCCCAGCTGAGGCCGCCGCCGATCGCCTCGGTCACGATCACGTCACCGGGGGCAAAGCGACCCTCGCCATCGGCAACAGACAGCGCCAGCGGGATCGATGCGGCCGAGGTGTTGCCGTGATCGGCCACCGTCAGGACAACCTTGTCCATCGGCAGGCCCATCTTCTGCGCCGTGGCCGTGATGATGCGCGCATTGGCCTGGTGCGGGACCAGCCAGTCCACCTGGTCTGCGGACAGCCCCGCCTTGTCCAGCGCGATATGGGCCGTCTTTGCCAGCTTCTCGACCGCGTGGCGGAAGACAAGGTTGCCCTGCATTCGCAATTGGCCTGACGTGCCCGTGGTGGACACGCCGCCATCGACGTAAAGCAGTTCGCGATACTGGCCGTCGCTGTTCAGATCGGCGGAAAGGATGCCGCGGTCGTCCGAACTGCCGGCCCCTTCCTGCGCCTCGAGGATCAGGGCGCCGGCGCCGTCGCCGAACAGCACGCAGGTGCCCCGGTCGGTCCAGTCCAGGATGCGCGAGAAGGTTTCGGACCCGATCACCAGCACACGTTTCGCCATGCCGGCGCGGATCATGGCGTCGGCATTGGCAAGCGCGAAGACGAAGCCCGCGCAGACCGCCTGGACGTCATAGGCAAAGCCGTGGGTCATCCCCAGCCCGTACTGGATCATCGTGGCCGAGGCCGGGAAGGTATGGTCGGGGGTCGAGGTCGCCAGCACGATCCCGTCGATGTCGTTGGGCGTCAAACCGGCCTTGTCTAGGGCCGCGCGGGCCGCGCGCAGGCCCATGTCGCTGGTGGCCTGGCCCTCGGCCGCGAAATGGCGCCGCTCGATCCCGGTGCGGGTGCGGATCCATTCGTCCGTGGTGTCCGGCCGTTCCGCGAACCAGCTGTTCGGGACCACGCGTTCGGGCAGATAGTGGCCGGTGCCACGGACGACGGAACGCAGGGTCATTGTGATGCAGCCTCGGTGCCGGGGGCGGCGGTGACGGCAGCCTGCGCGACGCGCGCGGCAAGCCGGTCCTGAAAGCCCGATTGGGCCAGGGTAAAGGCCAGCTTGATCGCCGCCGACACGCCCATCGCATCGGCCGAGCCGTGCGATTTGACCACGGTGCCGTTCAGGCCCAGGAAGATCCCGCCGTTCACGCGACGCGGGTCGATGCGCTTTTGCAGGCGCTTGAGCGAGGTCATCGCCAGCACGGCGGCAAACTTGGACATGATGGAATTCGCGAAGGCGTCCTTCAGAAGCGTGCCGACCAACTTGGCCGTGCCTTCGCCGGTCTTCAAGGCGATGTTGCCGGTGAAGCCGTCGGTGACGATCACATCCACGCGCGCCGAGGGAAGGTCGCCGCCTTCGACAAAGCCCACATAGCGGAACTTGCCCGTCTCGGCGGCGGCGACGATCATGTCCTGGGCCTGCTTCAGCTCGGCCCGGCCCTTGTGTTCCTCGGTGCCCACGTTCAGCAGGCCCACGCGCGGTTCCGAAAGGCCAAGCCCGTTGCGAGCGTAGGACGCGCCCATCAGCGCATATTGCAAAAGGTCATGCGCGTCGGCGCGGATATCGGCGCCCACGTCCAGCATGATGTTGAAACCCTGCGGGTTCAGGGATGGCCACAGGCAGGCGATGGCCGGGCGGTTGACCCCCGGCAGCTTGCGCAGGCGCAGCATCGACAGCGCCATCAGCGCGCCGGTATTGCCGCAACTGACGGCGGCCCCGGCCTCGCCGGTCTTGACCGATTCGATGGCCGACCACATGGACGTGCCGTCGCCCTTGCGCACAATCTGGCTGGGCTTGTCGTCCATCGTGACAACGCCCTCGGCGTGGCGGATGTCGCAGCGCCCGGCAAGCGATTTCCGACGTGCGACAAGGCGGCGAAGCTCGGCTTCGTCGCCATGCACGATGAACCGGATGTCCGGGTTCCTGTCCGCGCTTTCGGCCATGCCCGCGACAACTGCCGCAGGACCGCGATCGCCGCCCATCGCATCAACCGATATGACCACGCTGCCCCCGGAGCCGGGGGCGGGCGTGGCAGTCTGGGTCACGTCAAGGTCGGTCATCTGGCGCGGATGCCAAGCCCGATCAGGCCGCGTCGTCGTCCAGGTCGGTCTCGTTGGCCTGGGCCACGACTTCGCGGTCAGCGTAATGGCCGCAGGACGGGCAGACGTGGTGCGGGCGCTTCAGTTCGCCGCAGTTCGAGCATTCGTTGGGGTTGCCGGCGACCAGGGCATCGTGGGCGCGGCGCATGTTCCGGCGGGACCGGGTAACGCGATTCTGAGGGACAGCCATGTCACAACCTCGGGTTTGTAGGGGGTGCAACGCGCAGGCGTCCATGCGCACCCTTTGGGATTGAATTCATAAATGAACCGCGCAGATACGCCATGACGGCCCCGCCCGCAACCCCTTGCAACAGGGCAGGCAGGGCTTATTGCGCCGGAACCGCCCGCTTGCGCCAAGGCCATGCGGCAACCGGGCCCTGTTTGCGCCGCGATGTGGCCCCGGGGCAACGGCCTGCCAGGAATCACCCCTGGTCCGGGTCGCGGCTGCCCAGCAGCTTGTCCAAGCCCGCGAAGGGGCGGCGGGTGTCGGGGGCGTCGTCAGCCGGGGGCGCGGCAAGCTCGGCCCCTTCGGCGCGGGGATAGTCCGGCAGGGCCAGGGCCAGTTCCTCGATCATCACGGCGCCCAGGTCGATGAACTGGCCCAGGGGTTCCAGCGTGTCGTCGGGCATCTCGATCTCCTCGCCCTCGGGCGGGGTGACGTGGGGCGAATAATGACGCTCCACCTGCTCGTCCAGATCGGTCTTCACGGGCTTCAGCGTCACCACGCAGGGCTGGGTCACGCGGGCGCGCAGCCGGCCGGTCAGCGCCCAGGCTTCGCCCCCCTCGGCCCGAATCTCTCCGGCGAAGGTCAGGCGCGACAGGGCGGGGATACCCAGTTCGGCAGCGATGGCGGCGCAGCGGTCGGCGTCGGGCCTCAGGGAAAAGGTCGTGGGCGCGCGGGCGCTCAGATGCGCCACGCGCAGGCGTTCGGGCTGGTTCGCGGGGGCGGTCATGGCGGGCCTTTGTCTTTTGGCGATCAGGGCGGCGTGCCATGGGCGGCGCCAAATCCCCGACGGGATTGTCATTCTTGAGCGCGGTGCCCGAGTATGCTAAGCCGGGCGGGCCGCGTCAACAGCGCCTTTGCAAAGGAAAGACGGAATGACAGCCATCCGGCATCTAATGGTTCTGGCTTTCGTGGCCGTTCTTGGCCTTGCCGCCTGCGCGCCGGTGTATCGCAACCACGGCTTCATCCCTGCGCCCGAGGATCTGTCCCAGGTCGTCGTGGGCCAGACCACCGTGGACGAATTGCAGGGCCTGATCGGTCGCCCGTCGGCGCAAGGGCTGCTGACGGGGTCGGGCTGGTATTACGTGGGATCCCGCTGGCGCCATTTCGGCGCGCTCGAGCCGCGCGAGATCAACCGCGAGGTCGTAGCCGTGTCCTTCGCCCCCAATGGCGTAGTGACCAATGTCGAGCGCTTCGGGCTGGAACGCGGCCGCGTCGTCACCCTGTCGCGCCGCGTGACCGAGGGCAGCGTGACCGAGATTTCCTTGATCGGGCAGCTTCTGGGCAACCTGGGCAATTTCCAGGCGGGCGATTTCATCGACTGATGGCGGTGGGTGCGGCGCGTGCAAGCACG
>JAPSIP010000152.1 GCA_031178645.1 Paracoccus sp. (in: a-proteobacteria)
GATGCGGCGGCGCCTGCTGCTGGCCAAGGCCCTGGTACATCGCCCGCAGATCCTGGTCCTGGACGAACCGACGGCGGGCGTGGACATCACCCTGCGCGAGATGCTGTGGCAGAATGTCCGCACGCTGAACCGGCAGGGCATGACGATCATCCTGACCACCCATTACCTTGAGGAAGCCGAGCAGATGTGCGATGAGATCGCCATCATCAACCACGGCGAACTGGTGGTGCGGCAGGACACGCGCAGCCTGCTGTCGCGCGCCGATGGCAAGACGCTGGTGCTGGATACGGGCGGGCGCGTTCCCCTGCCGCCCCTGCCCGACGGCGCACATCCCGAATGGCGGGGCGACGGGCGGCTGGCGATCAGCTATGCGCCGTCGCGGATTCGGGCGGACCAGTTGCTGGACGCGCTGCGCGGCGCAGGCGTCCCCATCCTGGACGTCGCCACCGAACAGCCCGACCTTGAGGACGTGTTCGTGGAAATGACGCGGGCCTAGCCCTGCCGGGCCCCTAGCCCTGCCGGGACAGCATCGGCCCCATCACCCGCCCGCCCATGATGTGCAGGTGGTAATGCGGTACCTCTTGCACGCCGTGGTGGCCGGTATTGGCGACGGCGCGGAAGCCCTGATTCCCCCCGGCCAGGTCCACGCCCTCGGATGCGCAGATCTGCGCGCAAAGCCGGGTAAAGCCCAGGATCTCGGCGTCCGAGGCATTGGCAGCGAAATCGTCGAAGCTGACATAGGCGCCCTTGGGGATCACAAGCACATGCACAGGCGCCTGTGGGCGGATGTCGCGGAAGGCCAGGGCGTGGTCATTCTCGGCCACCTTGTCGCAGGGGATCTCGCCCCGCAGGATGCGGGCGAAGATGTTGGTGTCGTCATAAGCAAGGGCCATGGGCGTTCCTTTGGTCAATCGGCAAACAGATGCGGCGTCTGCGCCAGATCATGCGCGACGGCGGGGGTCACGTCCAGAAACCGCGCGATGGCATCGGCATTGGCAGACAAGGGGGCGGACGGCGAAAGGACCGCCAGGC
Organism: Paracoccus sp. (in: a-proteobacteria); assembly: GCA_031178645.1. Lineage (GTDB taxonomy): Bacteria > Pseudomonadota > Alphaproteobacteria > Rhodobacterales > Rhodobacteraceae > Paracoccus. The sequence goes on from JAPSIP010000152.1 coordinate 1,033, forward strand.
GCGCCCCGGCCATGTCGCGCAAACGCTCGGCCTCGTGGGCAAGATCGCTGGCAAGGATGGGCAGCAACTGACGGACCACAGGATCCGGGGTGGCGGGACCAGCCAGGCCGATCCGGCGCATATGGCCGCGCAGGTAATCCTCGTCGAAGTTGCCATCGATGAACAGGATCCGCGTCTGGGCCCGGTCGTTCATGAAATCGGCGATCAATGTCAGGGCCGAGGGGTCGAGGCACAGCACAAGCCGGTTCGCGCCGAAATCCTCGAGAAGCAGCCGGACCAGGGCGCGGCGATGCCGTTCGCGCTTGGCGACGGTGGAGGCGATCCCGCCCAGGTCGGGCAAGGCAGCCTCGCGTTCGTTGAAGATGTAATCGACCGCCGGAACCTCGGTCCGGGCACGGATCGCCGCCGTCAGCCGCTTGGCCCAGTGCCATTTCTTCGCGACCACCAGGCAGATGATGCGGTCGCGCCCGGCGCCGGGATCTTCCCAGAAGCGCGGGGCAAAGCGGCGGCCCTGCCGCCCCCGGCCGGTCAGGAAGCGGAACAGGCGCGGCGCCTCGTTCGAGATGGCAAAGCTGACGCCTTGGGCCTGCCACAGGGCGCCCAGCCTTGCGCGCAGATCCTGCGCCTCGGCGCTGATCTTGCGTGCGAACAGGAAATCCTGGCGGATCAGCAGGTCATAGTGGTCGTTGTAGAAGGTCACCGGCATCCCGTAGTCGGTGAACATCAGGCAGGTGGGGGACCTTCGGCGAATCTCGGCCTTGGGGACCAGATGGGCGACAAGGGTCTGGAAGAAGGTCTCGTCCGGGATCCAGGTGGTGCGGAAGAAACGGACCAGGTCAGGCCGGTCGGCGATCAGGCCCAGCACGGATTCGACCGTCTGGCGGCGCAGGCACCACCATTGCGACCCGATCATCACCTGGATGCCGCGCGGCAGGGGACGGTCCAGCCGCAGCCATTTCTGCGCCTTCATGCTGGCATAGAACAGGCGCTTGTTCCTGCGTTCGTTGAACCAGTGCCTGTATGCCAGCCGCTCGCCCTTGATGCCGGTCTTGATCCAGTCGCTGTCGAAGAAATCGAAGGATTCGACATAGTCGCAATCGTCGCGGTCCAGGAAGTCGCGTGCATATTCCGCCGACTTGATTGGCATGCAGTCGCCTGACAGCATGTAGAAATGCGTGGCATCGGGGAAGGCGCGTTCGGCCGCGCGCAGGGCGGCAAGGGTGGCGGCAACCAGCGACCATTCGCCCCAGCCGCAGCGGATGCGAACCGGCGCAAAGGTGACGCCTGGATGGCCCGAAAGCGCCTCGCGGATCAGGCGATAGCCATCGGCCGGCGCGCCGCGGTCATAATGGATCGAGACATAGTCGCCCGCAGCCGTCAGCCGGCGCGCCTGATCAACCACACCTTGCGGATCCTTGTGGGTCAGCAGAATGAAGGCGATACGGGCCATCGGCAGCGGGCTTTCGGTTCTGGTCACAATTCCATTGAAGGCGTTGAATCTTTCGCCCGCATTTGGTTTTTGTGTCTAGCCGCGTTTGACGCGAAGGAGCAAGCCGGGCACCCCAATAAGGAGAATGGCGATGGGTTTTCCCGGCGTCTGGATGACCGAAAGCGAAAGCCTGATCTACCGGGTGGTGCCGAAATGCGCCTGCTCGACCATCGGGCAGATCATGTTCTATTCAGATCACGGCCGGTTTTTCGACGGCGACATCCATGATTCGGCGGACGGGCTGCACAAATGGTCCCAGGACCACCGCAAGCCCTTGATCGAACAGGCCGTCGCCCGCGCCGATGCCTTAACCTTCACCTGCGTGCGCAACCCTTATGCCCGCATCCTGTCGTCCTTCTTCGACAAGATCGCGGGCATTCAGCGGAACGGCCGGCGCTATCGGGGAAACCTGGTGCCGCAACTGGCCCAGCGTTACGGGATCGAGGTCGGCAGCCCGGAAAACGGCTTCGACTTCGACCAGATCGCCAGCTTCCGCCGCTTCCTGCTGTTCGCGCGCGACACAATCCGCTTCCGCCGCCCTATGGAACCCGACATCCACTGGTCAGCTGTGTCGGGCCATGTGGGCACATTTATCGCCAATGGCGGCCGGTACGACCGGATCTTCTTCACCGAAACCTTCAATGACGGGATGGCCAGCGTCCTGTCGGGCGCCAAGACGCCGGTGCCTGTCGATCTGGCAGCCGTGCCCCGGTTCAACGAATCCGAAGGGCACGGGCCAAAGCGGGCGCACAAGGTCAGCGATTACTTCGACGACCTGTCACGCCACCTGATCTGGGAAATCTACAAGGACGATTTCCAGTTGTTCCGGTATGACTTCGACAATCCCGACAACAAGATGCCGCTGGGCGAAATCGACCTGGACGAGGTTCACGCGAAACTGGGCCGCTAGGGCGCGGCCCGGGCCATCATTCCTCCAGATGGCTTTCCATGAACCACAGATCCTTGTCCACGCTGCGCGATGCGGCGGTGAAGATGTCGGCGGTATCGGCATCGCCCGCTTCATCCGTAGCGTCGATGGCAATGCGCAGCCTTTCGCCGTGGTCGCGGAAACGGTCGCACAGCGCGCGGATATGATCCTCGGCGCGGGTCAGGTCGGTCGGGTATTCCGGCAGCGTGGTGGCGCCTGACACCTTTTCTGCCGTGCCGATGGCCACGCCGTCCAGTTGCTGCACCCGTTCGGCCATGACGTCGACCTGTTCGCGCAGATTGGTGTGAACGGTGTCGAACAGTTCATGCACGGCGATGAAGTTGCGCCCCTTCACGTTCCAATGCGCCTGCTTGACCGCAAGCGCCAGGGCGATGGAATCGGCCAGCCGCCCGTTCAGTTCCGAGATCGAGGTCTTGCGGGCGTTGTCGGAAAGCCCCTTCAATGCAACGGCCATGATCGGCTCCTTCATTCGTTGGTTCGCGGACCAACGGCGGCCTGGCGCAGCCGGTTCCGGCAGCGGCAACCTCAACGGAAAACGGCGTCCCTGCCTGTGCAAGGACGCCGTTTCGGAATGCCGTTCGTGGCAAGAATGCGGATCAGACCGCGCCCTTGATGAAGGTCACCGCATCGCCGACGGTCTGGATGGTTTCGGCGGCGTCGTCCGGGATCTCGATCCCGAATTCTTCCTCGAACGCCATGACCAGCTCGACGGTGTCGAGGCTGTCGGCCCCCAGGTCGTCGATGAACGAGGCGGATTCGACCACCTTGTCTTCCTCGACGCCCAGATGCTCGACCACGATCTTCTTCACGCGATCAGCGATATCGCTCATGTCACATCCTCATTCTCGCGGGCATCCGCCCAGTTTTCCGCGGGCACAACAGGCCCGGTTCAGCCCAGGGCGGTTCCCCTGCTGCTAAAGCGGGGGATATAGCACCCGTGAACCCTCTTGCAACCGCTTTCGATTGAAAGGGTTGCCTCAGACCATGGCCATGCCGCCGTTCACATGCAGCGTGGCGCCGGTGACATAGGCCGCCTCGGGACTGGCCAGATACAGCACCGCCGCCGCGATCTCCTCAGGGGCGCCCATGCGGCCCGCGGGGATCTGGGACAGGATCTTGCCCTTCTGGTCATCGGTCAGGCTGTTGGTCATGGGCGTCGCGATGAAACCGGGCGCTACGCAGTTCACGGTGATGCCCCGGCTTGCCACCTCATAGGCCAGCGACTTCGACATCCCCACAAGGCCCGCCTTGGCTGCGGCATAGTTGCCCTGCCCCGGATTGCCCGTGGCCCCCACGACCGAGGTGATGTTGACGATCCGCCCCCAGCGGGCCTTCATCATGCCGCGCAGCGCCGCCCGCGACAGGC
>JAPSIP010000153.1 GCA_031178645.1 Paracoccus sp. (in: a-proteobacteria)
CCTGCTGGACCTTCACCACCGTCAGCCCGAAGACCAGGGCGACAAAGGCCACCAGCACCAGCCCCAGTCCGACATTGCGGGACCGGCGGCGCTTGTGAATTTCATGTTCCGTGTTCAGCGCCATCACCAGGCCCCCACTGCGTTCTGGACCAGCAATGCCACGAAGTGCAGGAACAGATAGTAAAGAGACAGCTTGAAGAAGCGCTTTTCCACCGCATAGCCATCGGCCACCGCCGCAGCCTCGTCCCGGCGCAGGATCTGCCAGCCGCCGTGGATGAAAAGCGCGTTCAGCACCACCGCCGCAGCCAGATAGATCGGCCCGCCGACCGAGGTCAGGCCCAGCCAGATCGCGAAGGGCGCCAGCACCAGCGTATAGGCGAAGATGTGGCGCCGGGTCGCGGGGCGGCCATGCGTGACCGTCAGCATCGGCACCTTGGCCTCGTGATAGTCCGACTTCATGAACAGCGCGAGCGCCCAGAAATGCGGCGGCGTCCAGAAGAAGATCAGCGCGAACATCAGCAGCGATTCGATGCTGATCCCGCCCGTGGCGCAGGCCCAGCCGATCATCGGCGGGAAGGCCCCCGCAGCGCCGCCGATGACGATGTTCTGCGGCGTCCAGCGTTTCAGCCAGATGGTGTAGACCACGGCATAGAAGAAGATCGTGAAGGCCAGAAAGCCCGCCGCGAACCAGTTCGCGGCCAGGCCCAGCATCATCACCGAAAGACCTGCGAGGATCAGGCCCAGCGACAGCGCCGCGCCCCCCTCGATCCGGCCGGCCGGGATGGGGCGGCCCTGGGTGCGGCGCATCACCGCGTCGATATCGGCGTCATACCACATGTTCAGCGCGCCCGACGCACCGCCGCCAAGCGCGATGAACAGGACCGAGCAGAAGGTGATGAAGGGATGCACGTCGACAGGGGCCACCCACAGGCCGACAAAGGCGGTGAAGACGACCAGCGACATCACCCTCGGCTTGAGCAGCGCGACAAAGTCGCGGAACTCGGCCTCGGGGGCGCCTTCATAGGTGTTGATGTCGGTCATCTCGTCTTCGGTCTGGCTTGTGTCGCTGGTCCGACCGACGGTCAGTCGGCCTTGGCCAGCGTCACGGTTTCATCGGTGGGCAGCGCGGCGGTCGCCGGCGCCCCTTCAAGCGTGCCGCCCTGTTCAGCGACCCATTGGGCATAAACCTCGGGGCTGACGGCCTTCACGACGATGGGCATATAGGCGTGGTTGATGCCGCACAGTTCATAGCAATGGCCGAAATAAACGCCTTCCTGTTCGACATTGAACCAGGCCTGCGCGATGCGGCCCGGAACGCCGTCCTGCTTGACGGCAAAGGCGGGCACCGACCAGGAATGGATCACGTCATTGGCGGTCACCTGAAGCAGCACCGTCTGGCCGACGGGCACGACCACCGAAGTGTCGGTTGCCAGCAGGAACTCGTCCTCGGAATAGCCATAGTCGGCCAGTTCTTCCTTGGACAGCATGATGGAATCGAAGCTGATCCCGTTCTCGGGATATTCATAGGACCAGTACCACTGGTTGCCGGTGGCCTTGATCACGACATCGGGGTCAGCGGGCATTTCCTGGCTGCGGAACAGCGCCGGCAACGAAAAGGCCCCGATCGTCACCAGGATCAGCACCGGCACCAGCGTCCAGGCGACTTCCAGCGGGGTGTTGTGGGTGAAGCGGGCCGGAACCGGGTTCGCGCGCTTGTTGAACCGCAGGATCGCATAGGCCAGCAGCCCGCAGACGATCAGCGTCACGACGGTGATGATGATCAGCACGAAATGATCCAGCCACTGCTGGTCGCGGGCCAGTTCGGTCGCCGCGGGCTGGAAGTTCACGCCGCGCGGCTCGGGCTTGCCGATCACGGGCAGTTCGCCCAACACATCCTGCGCAAAGGCCGACCCGGCTACCATTCCCGCCGTCGCAAGGCCCGAAGCTGCCGCGACTGTACGGCGAATCATCGCTATTGCCATCATCCCATCCCGTTATCCTGGCGCGGCCGCGCGACCGCAGGTCGCCCAAGGGCGGCCCTTTTCCTTTAACACTGACCGTTCTATGACCATATCTCGTCCCAGCGGGCAAGTGATACATAGGCCTGCCCAAGCAAATTACCGGCACTGGGCCGCCCGGGCCGCGCCAGAAAGATGAGCCGCCATGAGCCGAACCTCCTTTGATCCCTTCACCTCGCATCTCGACCAGGACCGGGCATTGGCGATCCTGCGCGAGGCCACGGCGGGGGCCGAGGATGGCGAGCTGTTCCTGGAACAATCGGTGTCGGAATCGCTGGTCTTCGATGACGGGCGGCTGCGCAATTCCGGCTATACCGCCGAACAGGGCTTTGGGCTGCGCGCCGTTCGTGGCGAGGTGACGGGCTATGCCCATTCGACCGAGATTTCTGAACCGGCCCTGCGCCGCGCCGCCGAAACCGCCCGCTTGGCCGTGGGCCAGGGCGGCGGCGTCATGGCGCCCGCCGCATCCATGCAGGTGCAGCCGCTGTATATGGCCGCCGATCCTGCCGAGGGCATTCCCTTTGCCCAAAGAATCGAGCTTTTGCGCCAGATCGACGATTATGCCCGGTCGCGCGATCCGCGGGTGGTTCAGGTGACGGTCTCGCTGGCATCGTCGCTCCAGCAGGTGGCGATCCTGCGGCCCGAGGGCGGGCTGGTGACCGATATCCGCCCGATGGCGCGGCTGAACGTCAGCGTGATCGTTGAGAACAACGACCGCCGCGAATCCGGCGGGCATGGCGGCGGCGGTCGCATTCCGCTGGCCGGTCTGATGGACCCCGCCCATTGGCAGCCCGCCGTGGACGAGGCGCTGCGCATCGCCCTGGTCAACCTGCGGTCCGTACCCGCACCGGCTGGCGTGATGGACGTGGTGCTTGGCCCCGGCTGGCCCGGCATCCTGCTGCACGAGGCCGTGGGCCACGGCCTGGAAGGCGATTTCAACCGCAAGAAAGCCTCGGCCTTTGCCGGGCTGATGGGACAACGTGTCGCAGCCCCCGGCGTGACGGTGGTGGACGATGGCACTATCCCTGACCGGCGCGGTTCCATCAGCGTCGATGACGAAGGGATGTCCCCCGCCCGCAATGTCCTGATCGAGGACGGGATCTTGGTGGGCTACATGCAGGACCGCCAGAATGCCCGGCTGATGGGGGTGGAACCCACCGGAAACGGGCGGCGGCAAAGCTATGCCCATGCCCCCATGCCGCGCATGACCAATACCTACATGCCCGGCGGCGATGCGGATCCGGCGGCGATCCTGGCCGACCTTAAGGACGGGATCTATGCCGTGGGCTTCGGCGGCGGCCAGGTGGACATCACCAACGGCAAGTTCGTCTTTTCCTGCACCGAGGCTTATCGTGTGAAGAACGGCATCCTGGGCGATCCGATCCGGGGGGCCACGCTGATCGGCGACGGGGCGACGGCATTGCAGCAGGTTCGCGCGATCGGCAACGACATGTCGCTGGATCCTGGCATCGGCAACTGCGGCAAGCAGGGGCAATGGGTGCCGGTGGGCGTGGGCCAGCCGACGCTGATGATCGGCGGGCTGACGGTCGGCGGCTCGGCTGCGTAAGGGCCGCTAACCAGTTGTTAACGGCTTCGGCGTAATGCTGATTCCCGGACAAGGGCCGGAGGCAGCATGGATACCGGGCATCTTCCTTTCGACAGCCGCAGCGTTCAGGACGACGACCTCAGCGTCCTGCGCCTGATCCGGTCGCGCCGCGTCGGGCCTGCGACCTATCATCGGCTGATTGCCGAACATGGCAGTGCGCGGGCCGCGCTTGCGGCCCTGCCCGAAATCGCTGCCGCTGCCGGGATCATGGATTACGAAGCCTGCCCCGAAGGCGTGGCCGCCGCCGAACTGGCCGCGGGCCGAAAGGTTGGCGCACGGCTGATCCGCTGCGATTCGCCGCTTTATCCGGCGGCGCTGCGCGAGATCGACTCTGCGCCGCCCATCCTGTGGGTGCGGGGCGATCCCGCGTGGTTGTCCAGGAACCCGGTCGCGGTAATCGGCGCGCGCAACGCATCGTCCCTGGGGCTGCGCATGGCGCGCGGCATGGCGGCGGGCCTGGGCGAGGCCGGGCATACGGTCGTCGCGGGCCTTGCGCGGGGTATAGACACCGCTGCCCATAACGCGGCCCTGCCCACGGGCACGGTGGCCGTCATGGCGGGCGGGGTCGATGTGATCTATCCAGCCGAAAACGTGGTGCTGGCGGCGCAGATCGCGGAAAAGGGCGTGCTTGTATCGGAACAGCCGCCCGGGACCGAACCGCAGGCGCGCCACTTCCCAACCCGCAACCGCATCGTCTCGGGCTTGTCGCTGGCCGTGGTGGTGATCGAGGCTGCGCACCGGTCCGGCACGCTGATTACTGCGAAAAACGCGCTGGATCAGGGGCGCGAGGTGATGGCGGTGCCTGGCCATCCGATGGACGCGCGCGCAGGTGGCTGCAACCAGTTGATCCGCGACGGCGCGGTCCTGGTGCGCAATTCGGCCGATGTATGCGCGGCGCTTGGCCGGGAAGCGGAACCGGCAGGCATGGCCCAGGCGTCACCCGCCCCCGCCACCAGCCCCCAGCCAATCGAGGCCGGAGAGATCGAGGCAAGGATCATCTCGCGCCTCGGCCCCTCGCCCTCGGATGAAAACGACGTGATCCGCGACCTGGGTCTGCCGGCCGCTGCGGCAAGTGCGGCAATCCTGTCGCTGGAATTGCAGGGCCGGCTGCTGCGCGTGCCGGGCGGACGGCTGGCGCTTGGCTGACGATCGGCACACGCCACGGATGAAAGCGCCCGGTTGACACTGGCAGGGACCGCACCCATGTTGCCG
>JAPSIP010000154.1 GCA_031178645.1 Paracoccus sp. (in: a-proteobacteria)
CCAGATGGTGCGTTCCACGTCAGCCTTGATGCCTTCCATCAGGTCCGCCATCGTCTGATAGGGGGACGAGGCCGGGACCACGATCACCAGCGGGTCGCCCGTCAGGCGCGCGATGGGGGTGACGGCCGTCAGGTCATAAGGCGCCTTGTTGGTGATGATCGCGCCGACCATCGTGATGCCGCCCACCAGCATCTGGTTGGGGCTGCCCGCCGCGCCCTGCACGAATTGCGCAAGGCCAACGGTGCCGCCCGCGCCGGGGACGTTGATCACCTGCACGCTGCGCGCGGTGCCGGTGGACATCATCACCTCTTGCAGGGCGCGCGCCGCCGAATCCCAGCCCCCGCCTGCGCCCGCCGGGGCGGTGATGGACAGTTCCAAATCCTGCGCCATTGCCGCAGGGGTCGCCAGGGCCGCGCCAGCGGCGACCAGCCAGGCTGCTGCCAGCCGGGAACGAAAGAATGTCATGGTATCCTCCCTCATGTCGCAAATCCGCGATCCTCGGCATCGTGCACTTCGTATAGATAAAATGCAATTTCTTTTTGGGAGGGGCGGCGGGCGCATCTGGCGCCGTGGCAAACAGCATATCAGGAGGGGGCCGCATGACCAGCGTGATGATGATCAGGCGCTTTCGGATCGGCGGGAAATGTCGCATCATGGCAGATGACCCGGCCACGAAAGGAATCCCGATGTCCCGCTCTACCCGCCGTTCCATCCTCAAGGCCGGCCTTGCCGCAGGGCTTCTGCCGATGATGCCGCTTGCGCTGCGCCCGGCCTTCGCTGGCCAGACATACGCGCCGCAGGTGGGCGAGTGGACCGCCTATGACCTGCAGACAACGGTCACGCTGGCCAAGAACGGCCCGTCGCAGGTCTGGCTGCCGGTGCCTTCGGTCCAGACCGAATGGCAACGGCCGGTCAGCGACAGCTTCACCGGAAACGCGGCCGAGGCGCGGATCGTCACCGACCCCGCCAGCGGCACGAAGATGCTGCACGCCCGTTTCGACGCGGGCACGGAAATCCCGACCCTTACCCTGACCAGCCGGGTCGAAACGCGCGGCCGCGTGATCGACTGGACCCGGACCTCGGAGGTCTCTGAAGACCCGGCCGTCCTGCAAGCTGCGCTGACCGGCAGCAGCCAGAAGCCGCTGGACGGGATCGTGGCCGAAAAGGCCGCCCAGATCACCAGGGCCGCCGTGACCGACCGCGAGAAGGTCGCGGCGGTCTATGCCTGGATTGTCGCCAACTGCCACCGCGACATGGATGTGGCGGGCTGCGGGTCGGGCGACATCCAGGCCACGCTGACGACGGCTGGCCTTGGTGGGAAATGCGCCGACCTGAATGGCCTGTTTGTGGGCCTGGTCCGGGCGTCGGGCGTTCCGGCGCGCGATGTCTATGGCGTGCGGGTCGCGCCCTCGGCCTTTGGCTACAAGCAGCTTGGCGCGAACAGCCCCACCGTGACCGGCGCGCAGCATTGCCGGGCCGAGGTCTGGCTGTCGGGCCTCGGCTGGGTCGCGATGGACCCGGCGGATGTGCTGAAGGTCATGCGCGCGGAAACCGAGACCTGGATCAAGGATCCCGCCGATCCGCTGGTCGCGCCGGTCAATGCGGCGCTGCAGGGCAACTGGGAAGGCAACTGGGTCGCCTTCAACACCGCCAGCGACCTGGCACTGCCCGGCCGCGACGGAGATACCCTGCCCTTCCTAATGTATCCGCAGGGTCTTACCCCGCAGGGCAAGCTGGACGAACTGGATGCCAAGTCCTTCGCCTATGAGATGACCGCAACGGCGGTCTGACCGGACGGGGCGGGGGCAATGTCCCCCGCCCCTGCCCTGAAACTGCTTTGGCGTGCGGATAGCGCGCGGGTTCAAGCGCGGCCGTCTTCACGCCCGCCTTGACGACACTGCGCCGCAGCCTCTCAGAACAGGCTCCTCTGGCTGCAATATTGCAGGAAGGCGAGGATCCGGTCCGGCTGCACCATGTGAAGCGACATGCCTGCCTTTGCAGCCCAGTCGAACAGGGATGTGGCCGACCCGTCGGAATAGGCCATCGACCAGCGGGGAAAGCTGCGTTCATCGATGGCAAATCCGCTCAGCTTGCGGACATCGCGATGGCGGCGGTCCGTTGCGATCGAGGCGAAGACGGTGCGCACTGCCGCCGCGGGACCTTCCAGCCACTGGTAGAAGACATCGTTTTCCCGGTGCAGAAAGCCCGTCACCAGAAGGGATCCATTGCGGCCTTGGGCGGCGGTCAGAATGCGGGTGTCTTCTCCGCTTCCGGCTTTGGTCAAGGCTTCGCTGCGGTAAAGGATCGCAATCAGGTCCGTCATGCCCGCAGATTGTCCCCTCGTGGCGCTGCGCAAAACGCGTCGGCTTCTGGATTGGTTCCAGGGCGGAACCCTGACAGCCGGTCCGCCTTCGCCCTTGCAGCCGGGCAGTTATCCCAGGTTCGCGCCGACCACGCGGGCACAAAGCGCCAGCGACACCGCGCCTGCATCCGGATGGCCCAGGCTGCGTTCGGCCAGGGGCCGCGCACGACCCAGCCGTGGGGTCAGTTGCGCGGTGGCATCGGCGGCCTCGGTGGCGCGTGCGGCGGCGGCGGCCCAGGCCACCCCCAGGCTTTCACCCGCTGCGACCTGTTCGTTCAACATCTGGACAAAGGGCATCAGCGCATCCACCAGGGTCTTGTCGCCCACCTTTGCGCCGCCCAGCCTGACGATCGCGTCAAGGGCCGACTGCGCCCCCTGCGCAACGGTCCGGGCCGAGGGCGTTTCTGCATCGCCAAGCACCTGCCCCCAGGCACGCAACGCCTCGCCCCACAGCGCGCCCGAGGTTCCGCCCGCGCGATCGGCCCAGGCATCGCCCGCAAGCGACAGGACCGTTCCCGCGCCCGCCCCGGCAATCAACGCCTTCTCGGCGGCATCGGAGGCAGCGGCGGAACCCCGTGCCATGCCCTGCCCGTGATCGCCGTCGCCCGCCTGGGCGTCGAGGCGGCCCAGTTCCTCCTCGGCATCCGCCAGGGCATTCGCGACATGGCCGATCAGCGCCGCCACGCAGCGTCCGGCCTGCTGCGATTGCGGGCTGCCGGGGACGATCTCGGCCACACTCGCGGGCTGGTCGCTGCGCGCCTCGGCCGCCTGCGGTGGCGCGATGGTTCCCTTGCGAAAAGCAGGCGCGTCGGCGGGGGCGCGCCAGAAAGCCTCAAGCTCGTCGTCGAGCCAGGTGATCGTCAGAGAGCAGCCGGCCATGTCCAGGCTGGTGACGAATTCGCCCACCTCGGGCTCGATGACGGTCAGACCTGCCTCGGCCAGAAGGCCGGTCAGGTGATGCCAGAGGACGAACAGCTCCTCGTATTTCGTGCGCCCAAGGCCGTTCAGGATCACCGCGACGCGGCCGTGATGGCCCCCGGGACGTTCGGCCAGAAGCGGATCCAGCAGGATCCGCGCCAGATCGGCCGCGGGCACCATTGCCTGCGTGCTGATGCCGGCTTCGCCATGGATGCCCAGGCCGATGCCGATTTGGCCCGCATCCACCGTGAACAGCGGCTTGCCCTGCCCCGGCAGCGTGCAGCCGTCAAAGGCGATCCCGAACGAGACAGTGGCGCCGTTGGCCTTATCTGCCACGGCCATCACCGCGTCGATGTCCAGGCCTGCCTCGGCTGCCGCGCCGGCGATCTTGAAGACGGGCAGGTCGCCTGCCACGCCCCGCCGCCTGGCCCGTTCAGAGGCAGGCGCGCTTGCCACGTCATCGGTCACCACCAGAAGGCGGGCGTCGATCCCCTCGGCCCGCAGCCGTTCGGCAGCGGCCCCGAAGTTCATCACGTCCCCTGCATAGTTGCCAAAGCCCATGATGACCCCGCCACCCCGGTTCGCAGCCTTGGCAACGCCGTGGATCCACGCCGTCGATGGCGAGGCGAAGACGTCGCCTGCCACGGCGGCGTCGGCAAACCCGGTTCCGACATAGCCCAGGAAAGCCGGATAATGGCCCGAGCCACCCCCGACCAGCAGCGCCACCTTGCCCGGCGCGCCGGGTGCTGCGCGCACGGCGCCATGCGGGACCATCGCCACTCGGTCGGCATTGGCCGCGCAAAAGCCCTTGAGAGCGGTTTCGGCAAAGAACTGGGGCTGGTCGAAAACCTTGGTCATCTGCGGAATGTCCTTTCTTGGGGATGGGCCGATACGGCAACCAGAATTGCACAGCCCGCATTGAAGTCACAGGCTGTCGCAGGGCTGGGTGACGTAGGCTGCCGTCCCCCTCCAAAGGCCCGACCCTTTGGCGCAAGTTTCATATCGTTCTGACGCGAAAATCCACCGCTGGGGCGGGATAGTCTGTCACCCTTCCGTCACGGAACAGCCGCAGCTTCGCCAATGAGAGGGTCCATGACGCATCCCCCGACCGCCCGGCGCTTCATCTTCCTTCTTCTTGACCGCTTCACGATGTTGCCCTTTGCCGCGGCCCTGGATTCGCTACGGCTGGCCAACAAGATGGGCGGGACCATTGTTTATGAATGGCGGTTGGTCGGCCCTGCAGGCGACTTTGCCACCTGCTCGAACGGGTCGCAGATCCGTCTGGACGGCGGCTTGGGCGGCGATGTCGCGGCCATGCGCGACGACGTGGTGATCGTCTGCGGGGGCGATGCCATTGCCACGCAGGCCTCCCGCCCCGTTCTGGCCTGGCTGCGGCGGCAGGCGCGGACGGGGGCCGGGCTGGGCGCGGTCTGCACCGGCGCGCATGTCCTGGCCAAGGCCGGCCTGCTGGAAGGCCGCCGCGCCACGATCCATTGG
>JAPSIP010000155.1 GCA_031178645.1 Paracoccus sp. (in: a-proteobacteria)
AGTGCGGGGATCAAAGGTGATCGAAGAACCCCGCGCCGGCCCTTGCCAGAAGCTCCTCTGCCAGGTCGGCGCCCATCTGTGGGCCGTCCTGCAGCGTGCCCTCGCGATGTCCGCTTATCGCAGCCGATCCATCCGGACGCAGGATCTCGCCCCGAAGAAGCAGCGTGCCGTCCCGGATTTCCGCAAGCCCTGCGATCGGCGTCTGGCAGGATCCGTCCAGGCGGGTGAGGAAAGCGCGTTCTGCAGCAATGCGATCCCCCGTTGGTTGGTGATGAGTGGGGGCCAGCAGGGCCGCCGCGGACTCGTCATGTGCCCTACGCTCGATGCCGATGGCGCCTTGGGCGACGGCAGGCAGCATCTCGGCCGGATCAATGGGACTGCGGGCAACGTGCAGCATGTCGAGCCGCGACAGGCCCGCCATTGCAAGGAAGCTGGCCGTGGCCACGCCTTCCTCCAGCTTCCTCAGGCGGGTCTGCACATTGCCCCGAAACTCGACCAGGTGGAGGTCGGGTCTCCGATGCGCAAGCTGGGCCCTGCGGCGCAGGCTGGAACTGCCGACGACCGCGCCTGCCGGAAGCTCTGCAATGGACGCATAGGTCGGGCTGACAAAGGCGTCGCGCACGTCCTCGCGCGGCAGCAGGCAGTCGATCAACAACCCTGAAGGCTGGAGGGTGGGCATGTCCTTCATCGAATGGACGGCGATGTCGATGTGGCCCGCGACAAGCGCATCCTCGATCTCGCGGGTGAACAGGCCCTTTCCCCCGATCTCTTTCAGGGGGCGGTCGGTGATCCGGTCGCCCGTGGTCTTGATGACCACGATCTCGAAAGCCTCGGGCGGCAATCCGTGGGCAGCGGCCAGTCGGTTGCGGGTCTCGTGCGCCTGGGCAAGCGCCAGCATCGAGCCGCGCGTTCCGATCTTGAGGGGGCGTGTGGGGTCGGGCATCTGCATCATGGTCCCGGCATAGCGGCAGGCACGCAGCTTGACAACGCTCCCCGGCTCGCCTTGAACAGGCCGCAGGAGGCCCCATGACCAAACTTCTATTGCGTGCCCTGGCGGGAGAAAGCCTGCCCACCCCGCCGATCTGGATGATGCGCCAGGCTGGCCGCTATCTTCCCGAATACCGCGCGACGCGGGCCCAGGCGGGGGATTTCCTCTCGCTCTGCTACAATCCCGACCTTGCGGCCGAGGTGACGCTGCAGCCGATCCGGCGCTTTGGCTTCGATGCCGCGATCCTCTTCGCCGATATCCTGCTGGTCCCGCAGGCGCTTGGCGCGGACCTTTGGTTCGTGACGGGCGAAGGTCCGCGGCTGTCGACGGTCACGGGGCCCGAGGACATGGCGCGCCTGAAACCCGCCACTGAAATTCACGAACGCCTCGCCCCAGTCTACGAGACCGTGCGGATCCTGGCGCGAGAGCTTCCGGGCGAGACGACCCTGATCGGCTTCGCGGGTGCGCCCTGGACGGTGGCGACTTACATGATCGCCGGGCGCGGCACGCCCGACCAAGGCCCGGCGCACAAGCTGAAGAACCAGGACCGGACAACATTCACCGCGCTGATCGACCGCATTACCGAAGCCACGATCCTTTATCTTTCCGCGCAGATCGAGGCCGGGGCCGAGGTCGTCAAGCTGTTCGACAGCTGGGCCGGCAGCCTGAAAGGCGCGGACTTCGACGATTTTGCGGTGGCCCCCACCCGGCGCATCATCGCCGCGCTGAAGGACCGTCATCCCAGCATTCCAATCATCGCCTTCCCGCGAGAGGCCGGCGAGCGTTATATCGGCTTCGCACGTGCCACAGGCGCCGATTGCGTCGCGATTGACAATTCGGTCAGCGCGGAATGGGCGGCGCAGCATGTCCAATCCGACGGCTGCGTGCAGGGCAACATGGACCCGCGTCACATGGTCACGGGCGGTCCCGCCCTGGTGGCCGAGGCTCAGCGGATCACCCGCGCGCTGCGCGGCGGCCCGCATATCTTCAACCTGGGCCACGGGATCACCCCGGATGCCGACCCTGCCAATGTCGCCGCCATGATCGAGGCCGTCCGCACCGCATGATCTGGGTCGCGGCCACGCTGATCGCGGCCACAGCGCAAACCGCGCGCAATGCCGCGCAGGCGGGTTTGACGCGGCAGGTCGGCACGATGGGCGCCACCGCCGTGCGTTTTGTCTTCGGCTTTCCTTTCGCGGCCGCCGCGCTTGCCCTGACAGCGATCTGGCTGCCCATCCCGCGGCCCGACTTCACCGTGCTGGGCTGGGCCATGCTTGGCGCCCTGGCCCAGATCGCGGCAACGGCCTTCATGCTGGTCACCATGCGCGGCCAGGGCTTTGGCGTCGCGACAGCCTTGATGAAGACCGAGCCGGTGACCCTGGCTGTCATCGGCGCCGTTGTTCTGGCCGAGCCGCTGGGCCCCGCCCGGATGGGTGCAATCGGCCTGGCGACGCTGGGCGTCATCCTGGCATCCGGCGTAAGCAGGGGCCGCGCGGGCTGGGGACCGGTGGCGACGGGGGTTCTTGCCGGGACGCTGTTCGGGCTGTCGGCCATCGGCTTTCGCGGCGCGCTTCTGGCGCTGCCCGATGGGGGCTATGTCCTGCGCGCCATGACGATCCTGGCGATCACCTTGGGGATCCAGGCGGCGGTGATGATGGCCTGGCTGGCCCTTCGCGACCGCGGCGCCTTGTCGGGAATCATCCAGGAATGGCGGGTTTCGCTAGGCGCGGGTTTCCTGGGGGCCTTCGCCTCGCTGTTCTGGTTCATCGGCTTCGCCCTGACGCCCGCCGCCAATGTCCGGACCCTCGCCTTGGTCGAGGTGGTCATGGCGCAGGTTCTGTCAGGACGGCTGTTCCGCCAAAGCGCAGCACCCCTGCAACTGCTGGGGATGGGCCTCATCCTGGCCGGAGTGGGCTGGCTGCTGGCAGTGGCCGCCGCTTAGGACGGTCGGGCCGTCAGACCCATTTCGCCAGCGGCGGCAGGCTCATCAGCACGGCATCTGCGTTGTGGCCTGTTTCAAGACCGAACTTGGTGCCGCGGTCATAGACCAGGTTATATTCCGCATAAAGCCCGCGATGGATCAGTTGCGTGTCGCGGTCGGCGTCGGTGAAAGGTGTCGCCATCCGCGCTTCTGCCAAGGGAAGGAAGGCGGGCAGGAAAGCCTCGCCCACCGCGCGGGTGAAGGCGAAATCGTCCTGCCAGGCGCCGGTGTTCAGGTCGTCGAAGAAAATGCCGCCGACGCCCCGGGCACGGCCGCGATGGGGGATGAAGAAATACTCGTCCGCCCAGGCCTTGAAACGGTCGTAATAGGTCGCGTCATGGGCATCGCAGGCCGAGCGGAGGGCGGCGTGGAAATGCGCCGTGTCATCGGCATATTCGATGCAGGGGTTCAGGTCGGCCCCGCCCCCGAACCACCAGGCGCCGGGCGTCCAGAACATCCGCGTGTTCATGTGCACCGCCGGGGCATGGGGGTTTTGCATATGCGCAACCAGGCTGATCCCGCTGGCCCAGAAGCGCGGGTCGCCGTCAATGCCCGGCACCCCGCGCGAGGCCATCGCTGCCTGGGCGCGCGGGGCCAGCGTGCCATGAACCTCGGACCAGTTGACGCCGACCTTCTCGAAGACGCAGCCGCCCCGCATCACGGACATCAGACCGCCGCCGCCGTCCTGGTCGCGCAGGGTCGGCGTCACCTCGAAGCAGCCCGCAGATGCGGATCCCTTCCCCCGGTCCTCGAGCCCCTCGAAAGCCGTGACGATCCGGTCGCGCAGGCTGCGGAACCATGCGGCGGCGGTGCTGCGTTCCTGTTCCATCGACGTTCCCCAAACTTGATTTGCCAGCCGTCGGGCGCGGCGCTAGCATCCACCACCCGCTGTAATGAGACAGGCCATGACCCGCAACACCGCCCTTGCCGCGACGCTTTCCCTGCCGCTTCTGATTGCGGCCTGCGGCACCCCCCAGGAACGCTGCATCAGCAACAATACCAGTGAATACCGCACGGTCAGCCGCCTTCTGGCCGAGGTCGAGGGGAACCTGGCGCGGGGCTATGCCTGGGAGGAACGGCAGGTCGTGCGCGACCGGCTGACCCAGTGCCGGCGCGTCTGGCGCGACCGGGACGGGCGCGCGGTCGTGGGATACGAGCCATGCTGGCAGGATTATGTCGACATCGAACGGTACCGGGTGCCGATCGACCCGGCCTCGGAACAGCGCAAGCGCGACAACCTGGCAGCGCGGCAGGCCCAACTGGCCGACCGGGCCGCGTCCGTCGTACAGGCCTGCAAGGCCGCCTTTCCGGAACAGCAGGGCTAGGCCGTCTGCACCGCCACGCGGTCGGCCAGGCTGCGCCCGCCATCGACGGTCACGATCTGGCCCGTGACGAAGCGGGCGGCATCGCTGACCAGGTAAAGAACCGTATCCACCAATTCGTCGGCCGGGGCGATGCGGCCCATCGGGGTGGCCGAGATGATGCGGTCGCGCAGTTCGGGTTTGTCGCGCAGCGAATCCTTCAGTTCGTGCGACATGACGCTGCCGAACCGGATGCCGTTCACGCGGATCCTGTGGGGCGCAAGCGCCAGGGCCATGCCGCGCGTAGCCTGTTCCTGCGCGGCATAGGCGATGGAATAGCCCAGCATTGTCGGCACCGGATGCAACGCAGCCAGGGTCGAAATGTTGACAATGGCACCCGCCGCGCCCAAGTCCGGCTCGGCCTCGGCCTGCTTGATCATCCGCTTGGCCACGATCTGCGTCATCCGCAACCCGGCCATCATGTTCTGG
>JAPSIP010000156.1 GCA_031178645.1 Paracoccus sp. (in: a-proteobacteria)
TGCGGAAATTGCCGAAGGTGAAGCTGGCTTCCGACGGATCAGTCGCGCGGATGCCGGTCAGGTTCAGGTAAAGCCAGTCCTTGCAATGCAGCGCGACCTGCGCATTGTCCAGCAGGTCGGGCGCGTGGGCGTCCATATGCGCCATCTGGCTGCCCTGCTGGCAGGTATTCAGCCCGGTGCCCGTTGCCTCGAACCGGGCGCGGTTGGCGGGACCGGCAGCCAGCCGCGCCACGGTCGGCGCGGCGCGGGCGTCCAGCCACAGCCAGGCATCCGCCACCGACCCGTCACGGCCGACCAGCCATGTCCCGTCGCCCTGCGCCGTCACCGACAGCGCCGCCGTGCGCGTGGCCAGACCGTCAACCTTCGCGCCCAGCCCGCGCAACGCGGCCGCGCAGTCGTCCCAGGTCTGGCGCAGCGATTGCGTGGCCGACCCGTCCGTTCCCGAATGATACCGGTTGGGCACCGATGCCGCCGCAATCTGCCGCCCGCCCAGATCAAAGGCCACCGCCTTGATGACCGAGGTGCCTGCGTCTATGCCGATCAGGATGTCACGGCCGGCCATGAAGCGTTCCCTTGCACGGCTGGCCGAGTGTCGCGGCAGTCATTCCAATCCCTCCTGCGCGGGTCCGTCGCAGGACCGCGCCCCGTTCCAGATCCTTACACGAAAGGACAGGCCTCGTGAATGCATTTTTTTGCAGACATAGTAAATAATTTCAGTTAAGGTCCGAGGCAAGGGGCAGGATCCGTCAGAGGAGGCGACCTGCGCACCGGGCCTTGCGGCCAGATACGCAGGCCAGCGACCGAGGATGCAAAGGGGGGAACCGATATGCCCAGCAAGCAGGCATTGACTGCACGCCTTCGGTGAACAATTTCGTCTGGCGGCACTTGCCCCGCATCCGCCGCCACCCGCTGACCCCAGAAGACAGGCAGGGCCTTTATCCATGAGCCACAGCACCGCCCCCACCACATCTGCCCCCAAGGCCCCCGCCCCCTCGCGGCGCGGGATGTTAGTGGGCGTGGCGGCCATTGTCGTCCTGGCGGGCGCGATCGCGGTGGACACCACCGTCGTCCCGATCGGGTCCGAGGCTGATATCCGGGTGCAGGCTTTCTCGCCCGACAGCTATGGCCAGGAACAGTTTCCGCGCATCCAGGCCTTCGTGAAGGAAAAGGCTGTCGATGCGGCAACGCTGGCCCCCGCCGTCCTGGCCGACAAGGACGCGGCGGCTGAACAATACGGCACGGCGTCATCGACCGGGGCGATCATGTTCGTGACCCTGACCGGCGTGGCGGGCGAGGCGCGTTCGGGCGTCTATCCGCTGACGGTCGAGGGCATGCCCGAAGATATCACCGTCCGCGTCCAGACCGGCCCCGCGATCAACGGCACCGACCTGCGCGACGCGACGGGCGACATCGCCTTTGGCGATTTCAAGAACCAGATCGAATACCAGGACGCGGGTTCGGGCATCAACCGCGCCATGAAGGCCGCCGTGCTGGACGGCATCGACACCGCCAACCTGACCGGCAAATCCGTCAGCGTCACCGGCGCGTTCCGCCTGATCAACCCCAAGAACTGGATGATCACCCCGGTCGAGGTCGCTGTCCAATGAGCGGGCCAATGACCCGGCAGACCGAAGGCAATCCCGATGCCCGCGAGGTGGTCCTGGCCGCGCGAAACGTCGCCAAGTCATACGGCAATGTCCACGCGCTGAAGGGCGTGAACTTCGACATCCATCGCGGCCAGGTCACGACGCTGTTCGGCGAAAACGGCGCGGGCAAGTCAACGCTGATGAAGATCCTCTCGGGCGTGATCCAGCCGACCACCGGCCAGATCATCCTGGACGGCCAGCCTGTCAGCTTTGCGAACGCGAACGAAGCGCGGGACCGGGGCATCTCGATCATCCACCAGGAACTGAGCCTCGCCCCGAACCTGTCGGTGCGCGACAACATCTTCATGGGGCGCGAATTGCGCGGACCGATGGGCGTTGATTTCGCCGAGGAGGAACGCCAGGTCCGCACTCTGATGGAGGAATTGGAGGAGGAGATCGACCCCCTCACCCCGGTCGAGGAACTGCGCCTGGGCCAGCAGCAGATCGTGGAAATCGCCCGCGCCCTGTCGGTGGACAGCCGCATCCTGATCATGGATGAACCGACCAGTGCGCTGTCGGCCAGTGAGGTCGAGGTGCTGTTCAAGGTCATCCGCGACCTGACCGCAAAGGGCGTCAGCATCGTCTATATCTCTCACCACCTGGAAGAGGCGCTGACGATCACCGACCATGCGGTGGTGCTGCGCGACGGGACCATGACGGCCTATGCGCCGCGCGCCGACATCGACCTGGAATGGATCGTGCGCAACATGGTGGGCGAGAACTATGACCTGGGCAGCCCGCCCGACAGCGACAAGGGCCAGGTGGCGCTGTCGATCCGCAGCCTGTCGGTGCCTGACCAGACCGGGCAGGATCTGGTCCATAACCTGTCGCTGGACGTCCGCGCGGGCGAGATCGTCTGCATCTATGGCCTGATGGGCGCGGGTCGTACTGAATTGCTGGAAACCTGCGCGGGCCGCCTGAAGCCCACCGGAGGAGAG
Source organism: Paracoccus sp. (in: a-proteobacteria) (assembly GCA_031178645.1). Lineage (GTDB taxonomy): Bacteria > Pseudomonadota > Alphaproteobacteria > Rhodobacterales > Rhodobacteraceae > Paracoccus. Next base: position 2,585 of record JAPSIP010000156.1, read on the forward strand.
ATCGTCCTGGAGGGGCAGGAGATTTCCCACCTGCCCATCGCCGAACGCATCGCCCGCGGCCTGGCCCTGGTCCCCGAGGACCGCCAGCGCGACGGGCTGGTCCAGACCATGAGCGTCGGGCAGAACCTGTCGCTGGCTTCCATCCGCAACTTCACGCGCGGGCTGTTCACCAGCAGCCGCGCGGAACGCAAGCTGGTCGATGACAGCATCCGCAGCGTCACGGTAAAAACCTCGGGCGGGTCGGCGCCCATCGGGTCGCTGTCGGGCGGCAACCAGCAGAAGGTCGTGATCGGCAAGATGCTGGCCACCAACCCCCGCGTCATCATGCTGGACGAACCCTCGCGCGGGATCGACATCGGCGCCAAGGCCGAGGTCTTCCGCCTGCTGGCCGAAGGCGCCCGCCAAGGGCTTGCCGTCATCTACTCCACGTCCGAGGTCAGCGAATGCCTGTCCATCGCGCATCGGATCATCGTCATGCACAAGGGCCGCATCTCGGCCGAATTCGATTCCACTGTTTCCAAGGAAAAGATCATGGCCGCCTCGGGCGAGTCCGTGGCTGCCTGATGGGCCGTTGAGCGAGGAAAACCAATGTCTGCCACCACCACCGCGCCCAAGCAAGACGGCTTCAGCATCGGCCGCCTGCTGCTGGAAGGCCGCGCCTTCTTTGCCCTGATCGCCATCATCGCGGTCTTTTCCTTCCTGTCGCCCAACTACTTCACGGTGTCGAACTTCCTGATCATGTCGTCGCAGGTGGCGATCTATGGCATCCTGTCGGTGGGGATGCTGCTGGTGATCCTGAACGGGGGGATCGACCTGTCGGTGGGTTCCATCCTGGCGCTGTGCGGCGTCTGCGCGGGGGCAATGATACAGGGCGTCACGCTGGAATGGGCGGGCGTGATCCTTTACCCGCCGGTCTGGGCGGTCGTGGTGCTGACCATCGCCATCGGCGCCCTTGTCGGCGCGCTGAACGGCGTGCTGGTCGCCTTCTTCAAAGTGCCGCCCTTCGTGGCCACCCTGGGCGTGATGTATGTCGCGCGCGGGGTCGCGCTGCTGATGACCAACGGCCTGACCTACAACAACCTACGCGGCACCGCAGCCCTGGGCAATACCGGCTTCAACTGGCTGGGCTTCAACCGGCTGTGGGGCATCCCCATCAGCGTGATCGTGCTGGCGATCGTGGCGATCCTGGCGGGCCTGATGCTGTCACGCTCGGCCTTCGGGCGCTGGCTTTACGCCTCGGGCGGAAACGAACGCGCGGCGGAACTGTCGGGCGTGCCGACGCGGCTGGTCAAGATCACCGTCTATACCATCTCGGGCGCGTTGTCGGCGGTGGCGGGGCTAGTGCTGGCCTCGCAGCTGACCTCGGCGGGGCCCACGGCGGGCACGACCTATGAGCTGACCGCCATCGCGGCGGTGGTTATCGGCGGCGCGGCGCTGACCGGCGGGCGCGGCGGGGTGCGCGGCACGATGCTGGGGGCGTTTGTCATCGGCTTCCTGTCGGCCGGCCTGGTGATCATCGGCGTCAGTTCATACTGGCAGACGGTCTTCACCGGCGCGGTGATCGTGCTGGCGGTGCTGATGAATTCCATCCAATACGGGCGCGGCGGGCGCAAGTCCTGACGGCCCACGACCTTCCCCGTCCGGCGCGGGACGCCGGGCGGAAAGCCTGCCTTCCGGCAGTGTAACAACCCAAAGGGGAGAGAGAGTAATGTTCACCATGACCCGCCGCGCGCTGCTTGCCGCCGCCGTCGCCATGCCGATGATGGCAGGCGCCGCCTCGGCCGAGGGGCTGATCACCATCATCGTCAACGACCCCGCGAACCCCTATTGGTTCACGGAAGGCGAGGTTGCCAAGGCCACCGCCGAGGAACTGGGCTATACCGCCAACGTGGCCGCCCATCGCGGCGACACCAATACCGAAAGCACCTTGGTCGATACCGCGATCACCAACCAGTCGGTCGCACTGATCCTGGACCCGGCGAATGCCGACGGTTCCGTGGGCGCGGTGCAGAAGGCCGTTGACGCAGGCATCCCCGTCTTCCTGGTCAATGCCGAGATCAACCAGGAAGGCCTGGCCAAGGCGCAGCTGGTGTCAAACAACGCCCAGGGCGCGGCCCTTGGCGCGCAGGCCTGGGTCGAGGCC
>JAPSIP010000157.1 GCA_031178645.1 Paracoccus sp. (in: a-proteobacteria)
TTGCCCTGGTGCAGGAAGATGCCGCCCATCAGCTGCACGTCGAAGGCCCGCAGGCCAAGCGCGCGGCGAGCGCCTTCGCGGCAGTTGGCAAAGGCTTCGGGCAGGATGTCGTCCAGGCTTTCGCCCGCGGCCACCCGCGCCTGGAATTCGCGCGTCTTGTCGATCAGCGCCTGATCGCTCAGCGGGCGGAACTGATCCTCCAGCGAAGTGATGCGGGCCACCAGCCCGCGCGTTCCCTTGACCTTGCGGTCGTTGGGGCTTCCAAAGACCTTCTTCGCCAGATTTCCGATGCCGAGCATGTTACCTTCGCAATCACGTTGTTGGGAAAGGCGGTGTCTGCCGGGCTATTGCCGCGACCTGCCGCATTGCCGTATCAGGGGCCTGAACGAAAGCGGCGGCAGCGCCTTCCACGGAGTTGGTCCGGGATCTATGCCTCGCCTGCCGGACTGTCAACGCTGGCCCGGATGCGCGGGCTGAACAAGCGAAGGAATCCCCATGCTGAAACCGTCGATTCTGGCCGTTCTTCTGGCCACGTCCCTGCCGCTGTCCGTCCAGGCCCAGGACAAGGGCGCCGACACGGTCGTGGCGACCGTCAACGGCACGCCCATCACCCTGGGCGAGATGATCGTGATGAAGCAGGCCGCATCTCAGGATCCGCAGATGGCCGAGATGGGCGACGGCGCCTTGTACGAGATCATGCTGGACCAGCTGATCCAGCAGACCGCCGTGGCCGATGCGGGCCAGGAAAACGCAGGCGTGCGTGCGCAACTGGAAATCCAGCGCCGCAACACCCTAGCCGCCGCCGCCATTGCCGAGGTGACGAAGGATCAGCCGACGGACCAGGAAATCCAGGCGGCCTATGACAAGCTGTTCGCCGCCGAGGCACCGGCGACCGAATATTCCGCCGCCCATATCCTTGTCGATTCCGAGGAAAAAGCGCGCGAGATCAAGGCGCAACTGGACGGCGGCGCCGATTTTGGGACGCTGGCCGAACAAAGCTCGACCGGACCCAGCGGGCCGAACAAGGGCGATCTTGGCTGGTTTTCCGCCGACCAGATGGTCAAGCCTTTTGCCGATGCGGTCAGCGCGATGGAAAAGGGCCAAGTCTCGGATCCGGTGCAGACTGAGTTCGGCTGGCACGTCATCAAGCTGAACGACACCCGCCTGCGCGAAGCCCCTGCCCTTGACGAAGTCCGCGACCAGATCAGCCAGATGGTCCTGCGCGACAAGGTCCAGGCCGAGATCGGGCGCCTGACCTCGGAAGCCCAAGTCGAGAAGGTCGAAGGCATCGACCCCGCCCTGATGAACAAGACCGAATTGCTGGAGGTGGAATGATGGGAAAGGCCGGGCTTCCCGTTTCGCCCCTTGCGCCTGCCCGCTTTCCTGACTTGCCGGTGATCGATGGCGTCGAATTCGCCAGCGGTGCCGCAGGTGTGAAGTATCAGGGCCGCACCGACGTGACCTTGATCCGTGTCGCGCCCGGATCCACGCTGGCAGGGGCCTTTACCCGGTCCTCGACCCGCGCGGCCTGCATCCTGGACAACCAGGCAAAGCTGGAAACGGGGGGCGATGCCCCCCAGGGGGCCGCGATCATCGTCAATTCCGGCAATGCCAACGCCTTCACCGGCACACGGGGCCAGGAATCGGTCGATGCCGTGACCGGCGCGGTGGCGAAGGCCACGGGCGTTCCGGCGGATCGGGTCTTCTCGTCCTCGACGGGGGTGATCGGGGAACCGCTGCCCCATGACCGGATCATCGCCATTGTCGATGACCTGGCGGCATCGCTGGACGGGCGCGGCATTGCCGATGCGGCCCGCGCCATCATGACCACCGACACATTCCCCAAGGGTGCCTCGGCGGTCGTCGCAGGGGAAGGGGGCGAGGTCCGCATTGCCGGCATTGCCAAGGGATCGGGCATGATCGCGCCCGACATGGCGACGATGCTGGTCTATGTCTTCACCGACGCGACCATTGCCGCGCCGCTGTTGCAGCAGGCGCTGTCGTCGGGCCTGGACAAGACCTTCAACGCGGTCACGGTGGACAGCGACACCTCGACCTCGGACGCGCTGATCCTGGCGGCGACGGGGCGCAGTTCTGCAGCGCCGATCACCTCGCTGGACAGCGGGGCGGGGGCGGATTTCGTGCAGGCACTGCATGGCGTCATGCGCGAACTGGCGCAGCTTGTGGTCCGTGACGGCGAGGGGGCGACGAAATTCGTCGAGGTGCAGGTCACCGGCGCGGCCTCTGATGCCGATGCGCACAGGGTCGCCATGTCCATCGCCAATTCTCCCCTGGTCAAGACCGCCATCGCGGGCGAGGACGCGAACTGGGGCCGCATCGTCGCCGCCGTCGGCAAGTCGGGCGCCGAGGCCGACCGCGACCGGCTGACGATCGGTTTCGGCGACATGGTCCTGGCTGAGAACGGCTGGCGCTCGCCCAGCTATGACGAGGCCAAGGCCAGTGCCTACATGAAGCGGCAGGATCTGGTGATCGCGGTCGACCTGGGGCTGGGGCAGGGGGCGCGGACCGTCTGGACCTGCGACCTGACCCACGGCTATATCGACATCAACGCCGACTATCGGTCGTGAAGACGGTCCTGGTCGCCGCCGTCGCGCTGATCGACGCGGACGGGCGCGTGCTTCTGGCGCAGCGCCCGGAAGGCAAGTCGATGGCGGGCCTGTGGGAGTTTCCAGGCGGCAAGGTCGAGCCGGGCGAAACGCCCGAGGCCGCGCTGATCCGCGAATTGCACGAGGAATTGGGCATCGACACCTGGAGGTCCTGCCTGGCGCCCCTGACCTTTGCCAGCCACAGCTATCCCGATTTCCACCTGCTGATGCCGGTCTTTGCCTGCCGCCGGTGGAACGGTATCGCCCATCCGCGGGAAGGCCAGCAACTGGCCTGGGTCCGTGCAGGGGATCTGCGCAGCTATGCCATGCCGCCTGCCGACTTGCCCCTGATCCCGATGCTGCAGATGTGGCTTTAACGCCTCACCCCCGGGGCAAAAATCACCAATAGGCTTCATTTATTCGCATATCGCGCAATCGTTAAACCCTCGGTAACTATTTCATGGCAGTTTGGTTCCAGAGGGAACAGGAGGGCTTGACATGATTCGCACGATTTCGATCGGCAGCCACATTCTCGTCCAGGGGCTTTTCGAATGTCTGGCCCCGAACGGGAACATGGTCGTCCGCATTGGGACCCGCACCTTCGAGGGGAAGCCGGTCACGCGCTGACCCAGGTTTAGTGCACCACGACAAACGCAGAAGGGGCGGCCGACATGGCCGCCCCTTTTTCCTGCCGTGTCGATGCGCACCCCTTACAGGCTGCGCTCGACCTCCTCGCGCTCGAAGATTTCGATGACATCGCCCTTGCGGATGTCGTCATAGTTTTCGAAGGCCATGCCGCATTCCTGGCCTGAGATGACTTCCTTCACCTCGTCCTTGAAGCGCTTCAGGGTCTTCAGCGTGCCTTCATGGATCACCACGTTGTCGCGCAGCAGACGGACGCCCGCCGAACGGCGCGCCACGCCTTCGGTGACCAGGCAGCCTGCAACATTGCCCACGCCCGTCACGCGGAAGACCTCGCGGATTTCCGCATAGCCGATGAAGTTCTCGCGAACCTCGTTCGACAGCAGGCCCGAGGCCGCCGCCTTGATGTCATCCACCAGGTCGTAGATGATCGAGTAATAGCGGATCTCGACACCCTTCTGGTTGGCCGAATTGCGGGCCGGGGCATTGGCGCGGACGTTGAAGCCGATCACCGGGGCCTTGCTGGCTTCCGCCAGACCGATATCGGATTCGGTGATCGCACCCACGCCGTAATGCAGCACGCGGACGCGCACCTCGTCGTTACCGATCTTTTCCAGGGCCTGCACGATCGCTTCGGCCGAACCTTGCACGTCGGCCTTCACGACCACCGGCAGTTCCGACACGCTTCGATCCGCCTTGGCCTTGGCCATCAGCTGTTCCAGCGTGGTGGCGGCGCCGGCAGCGGCTCGCTTGTCCTTGGTCTGCTGGATGCGGTAATCCGCGATCTCGCGGGCCTGCGCCTCGGTCTCGACCACGTTCAGCACGTCGCCAGCGGCAGGGGTGCCGTCCAGACCCAGAACTTCGACGGGGACCGAGGGACCGGCTTCGTCAACGCGTTCGCCCTTGTCGTTGATCAGCGCGCGCACCTTGCCCCACTGTTCGCCCACGACAAAGATGTCGCCGCGCTTCAGCGTGCCGTTCTGAACCAGGACGGTGGCGACGGGACCGCGGCCCACGTCAAGCTGCGCCTCGATCACCGCGCCCTGTGCGGCACGGTCGGGATTGGCCTGCAGTTCCAGGATCTCGGCCTGAAGCGCGATGGCTTCCAGCAGCTCGTCCAGGCCCTGTCCGGTCTTGGCCGAAACCTCGACATCCTGCACGTCGCCGGACATCTTCTCGACCACGACTTCCTGGTGCAGCAGCGAGGTGCGCACCCGGTCGGGATCGGCCGAGGGCTTGTCGATCTTGTTGATCGCCACGATCATCGGCACCTTGGCGGCCTTGGCGTGATTGATCGCCTCGATCGTCTGCGGCATCACCGCGTCATCGGCAGCAACCACCAGCACCACGATATCCGTGACCTGCGCACCGCGTGCGCGCATCGACGTGAAGGCGGCGTGGCCCGGCGTGTCCAGGAAGGTCAGCACGGCGCCGGATTCGGTCTTCACCTGATAGGCGCCG
>JAPSIP010000004.1 GCA_031178645.1 Paracoccus sp. (in: a-proteobacteria)
GCCGCAGGCCCGGCAAGCATGACTGCAAGGGCGGCCCGGATTGGCGGGCCGCCCTTGCATGACCGGCCGATGGGGCGGCCAAGGACCGAAAGAAGATCCAGGCATGGCCGACGACGACCCGCTGATCCTGACCGCCCGGCTTGACGATGCCAGCTTCGCCCATTTCCAGGCCATGCGGCAGCAACATTTCCCGCCCGAACGCAACCACATCCCTGCGCATCTGACGCTGTTTCATCATCTTCCGGGCGATCGCATCGGCTGGGTGGTTCAGGAACTGCAAGGGATTTCCGCCACCGCCGCGCCTATTCCGGGCCGCGCGGCAGGTCTGCGCTTTCTGGGCAAGGGCGTGGCCTATCACCTTGAATGCCCCGGGTTGGAGCATCTGCGCAGCGGCCTTGCCGCCATTTTCGCCAATGTCCTGACCCCGCAGGACCGCCAGCGGATCAGGCCCCATGTCACCATCCAGAACAAGGTCGCCCCATCGGAGGCGCGCCGGCTGTTCGACGATCTTTCCACCGGGTTCCAGCCCTTTCCCTTCACGGTGACCGGGCTGCTGTTGTGGCACTATCGCGGCGGGCCGTGGGATCCGGCCGGGCGGTTCCCCTTTCCCGGCGCGGTCGATGCGCCCGGGCCGGGGTAAGGGCGCTGCCCCTTTTCTTTGCGGGGGCGATGGCCTATCTGCCCCCTGCACAGCAAAGGATACGCAAGCCATGGCCCGCATCACCTATATCGAGCATAACGGAACCCGCCACGTGGTGGACGTGAAGCCCGGAATGACGGTGATGGAAGGCGCGCGCGACAATGGCGTGCCGGGCATCGACGCCGATTGCGGCGGTGCCTGCGCCTGTTCGACCTGCCATGTCTATGTCGATCCCGCCTGGCTGGACCAGCTTCCCCCCAAGGATCCGATGGAGGAGGACATGCTGGACTTCGCCTATCAGCCCGACCCTGAACGGTCGCGTCTGACCTGCCAGATCAAGGTGACGGATGCGCTTGACGGCCTGGTCGTCCAGCTTCCCGAACGCCAGATCTGATCACTTCAGCAGCGACAGCGCCTGGCCGAGGTCAATGGCGCCGTCATAAAGCGCCCGACCCGAGATCGCGCCGGCGATGACCTGCGTTCCGGCAAGCGCCCGCAGGTCGTCAAGCGACGACACCCCGCCCGAGGCGATCACCGGGATGCTGACCGCGCGGGCAAGCGCCTCGGTCGCGGCGATGTTGGGGCCTTGCATCGCGCCGTCGCGGTCGATGTCGGTATAGATGATCGCGGCCACGCCCGCGTCCTCGAACTGGCGGGCGAGGTCGGTGGCCATCACCTCGGTCTCGGTCGCCCAGCCACGGGTCGCGACACGGCCCCCGCGCGCGTCGATGCCAACCGCGATCCGGCCCGGAAAGGCGGCGGCTGCCTGCCGCACCAGATCGGGGTTTTCGACCGCGACGGTGCCCAGGATCACGCGCGACAGGCCTTTGTCCAGCCAGCCTTCGATGGTCGCCATGTCGCGGATGCCGCCACCTAGCTGGGCGGGAATGTCGATAGCCGCCAGGATCGCCTCGACCGCCGCGCCATTGACGGGATGACCCGCAAAGGCGCCGTTCAGGTCCACCAGATGCAGCCATTCCGCACCCGCGTCCTGAAAGGCACGCGCCTGCGCCGCCGGGTCGGTGCCGAAGACAGTCGCTGCCTCCATCTCTCCGCGCAGCAGGCGCACGCAGTTGCCGTCCTTCAGGTCGATGGCGGGGTAAAGGATCATAACGGCCTCATGGTTTCGCGGATCGCGCTTCTTTGCCATGCGGACGGGCGGAACGGAAGGGCAGGCCGCGACCTGACGTCACGCTTGCCAGAATCCGCGCGCCCCGCGCAGCATCCACCCATCCCAGGGAGGAGGGAACCCACCATGCGCCACATCATCATTGCCGCAGTTCTTGCGCTTGCCGCCACTGCCGCCACCGCCGACCCCATCGAGGGGATCTGGCAAACCCAGCCGGACGAGGGCGCCTTTGCCCATGTCACCATCGCCCCCTGCGGCCAGGCCTATTGCGGCACCATCACCCGCGCCTTCAAGGACCGCGCCGAATACCAGTCGCCCAATGTCGGCCGCCAGATCGTCATCGACATGGCGCCCCAGGGCGGCGGCAATTATTCCGGCAAGGTCTGGCGGCCCGCCAACGACAAGATCTACAACGGCAAGGCCAGCGTCCAGGGCGACCGGATGAGCCTGTCGGGCTGCGTCGCCGGCGGGCTGATCTGCAAAAGCCAGACCTGGGCGCGGGTGCAATGACCGGCCGCCCCTATCGGTGATCGCCAAGGCGGCACTTTCGTGCTCAGGCGCCTGCCGGACCTTTGGAGAATGACTTTATCTCTAGGTCCGGCAGTTTTTTATGGCGAGACAGCCTGACCCTGTGTTCATGTCACGGAAGTGTCATGTTCATGTTTGGGTTTTCTCGTCATGTTATACGACCGTTCGGAACCGTTGGTTCCAGCATCTGGAAAATCAGTCTGGCGCCTTGCCCTGATGGACCGCCCGACTTTCGTCGTCGCAACCACGCTTACCAGTGGCATTGCAGGCTTCGTCCTGGTCAACCTTGTGCTGGACGGATTGCGGCAATCGCCTGACGACTGGGAATCACTTGCCGCGCGACTTTACGGAACATTCCATATCGGCGCGGACGGGTCGATCGCTGAAAGCTTCAACCATGGCATGGCTTTTGCAGCAGCCGTGATGTTTCTGGCTGCCGGAACTGGCGCCCGGTCCAGGACATGCATCGTCATGGCAATCATCATGATGATCGCCTGGTTCGACGACTCTGCCCAATACCATGAACGGGTAGGAAGGCTTCTTCCACAGCATTTCCCTGGGCTTCGAAACTTTGGGCCGGGTGCATCGACCTTGGCGGAAATGCTTGCCTTTCTATCGATAGGCATCGTCTGCCTGGGCCTTGCCCTCTGGGCGAAGCAACGCTTTGGTCCGCGCGATCGCTTTGCGCTGCATTTGGTGAGATGGCCGATCCTGCTGCTGGTTGCCTGCGCCAGCCTGGTGGATTTCGTTCATTCTGCGCTGCTTGAAACCTCTTTCGAGCAGCTTTTCCTATATCTCGAAGATGGGGGCGAGATGCTGGCAATGGCATTTCTTGCCACTGCGGCCCTTCACCTAGTGCTTCATCTGGATCGGATCGAGAACGGATCCTAAGCCGTCCGCCACTGCGACACGCAGGGGATCTTGTCCCGGTCGCAGCGGTCGGCGTATTTGCGGGCGATCTCCTGCACCTCGGCCAGCAGGCCGTCGGCCAGCTTGATCGGCTCAAGCCCCATGCCCAGAAAGCGGTCGTTGGCGACATGAAGGTCGTTTTCGTCCGCTTCGTTGCGGGGGTTCTTCAGGAAGGCGACCTCGACCCCGGTCTGGTCGGCGATCATCTGCGCCAGGTCGCGGACGCGGTGGGTTTCGGTCATCTGGTTCAGGATGTTGACCCGGTCGCCCTTGGCGGGGGGGTTGGTCAGCGCCAGTTCGATGCAGCGGCAGGTGTCCTGGATGTGGATAAAGGCGCGGGTCTGGCCACCCGTGCCGTGGACGGTCAGCGGATAGCCGATGGCCGCCTGCATCAGGAAGCGGTTCAGCACCGTGCCATAGTCGCCGTCATAGTCGAAGCGGTTGATCAGCCGATCGTCCAGGCGCGTTTCCTCGGTCTGGGTGCCCCAGACGATGCCCTGGTGCAGGTCGGTGATCCGCACGCGGTCGTTCTTGTTGTAATAGAAGAAGAACAACTGATCCTGGGTCTTGGTCATGTGATAGATCGACCCCGGATTGGCGGGATAGAGAATTTCCTGCCGGTGGGGGCCGTTCTCGGTCTCGACCAGGACGTCCAGGTATCCTTCGGGGATCTTCATGCCGGCGGTGCCATAGCCATAGACGCCCATCGTGCCCAGGTGGACCAGGTGGATGTCCTGGCCGCTTTCCACGATCGCGGCCAGCACGTCGTTGGTGGCGTTCAGGTTGTTGTTGACCGTGTACCGCTTGTGCCAACTGGATTTCATCGAATAGGGCGCGGCGCGCTGTTCGGCAAAGTGGATCACCGCGTCGGGCCGCTCGTCGCGCAGCAGGGTCAGCAGGCGGTGGTAGTGCTTGCCCACCGTGAAGTTTTCCACCCGGATCGTGTGGTTGGTCAGTTCGTGCCAGGCGCGAACCCGTTCGCCCAGGGGGCGGATCGGGGTCAGGCTGTTCACCTCAAGCTCGACGTCGATCTTGCGGCGCGACAGGTTGTCCACGATGATGACGTCATGGCCCCGCGCTGAAAGATGCAGTGCCGTTGGCCATCCGCAGAAGCCGTCTCCGCCCAGAACGATGATCTTCATGAACCTGCCTATCAAGGACCGCGTTTCGGCGTCTTGTAGAATGCCGAAATGGCGGATGCCATAGCTGCCATGCAGGTGACATCGGGCTGTCGCAATCCCTTGCCGACCGGCCTTATCCGCGCGGGTCGATCAGCCGGGCCAGGACCGCGTCGCGGGTGATGCAGCCGCCGCCCTGGACGGGCAGGGCGGTCCTGCCCGACAGAAGGCCCATCACCTCGCGCACGGGCATGTCGCGAGGGACAGGGTCGCCCGGCGCATCGCCCGGCTGGACGACATCGGCGGCGGTCAGCACGCCCAGCGGGTTCATGTGGGCCACGAAATCCGCCACATAGTCGTTGACCGGATTGGCAATGATGTCGCGCGCGGTGCCGATCTGGACGATGCGGCCGCCCTCCATCAGGGCGATGCGGTTGCCCAGCTTGAAGGCCTCGTCCAGATCATGGCTGACGAAGATGATGGTGCGCTGCGTCTTGGCCTGAAGTTCCAGCAATTCGTCCTGAAGGCGCGACCGGATCAGGGGATCAAGCGCGCTGAAGGGCTCGTCCATCAGCAGGATCGGCGCCTCGGTCGCAAAGGCGCGGGCCAGGCCCACGCGCTGCTGCATCCCGCCCGACAGGTCCCCCACCTTGCGTTCGGCCCAATCGTCCAGGCCCACGGTCGCAAGCTGCTGGTCCACGCGCGCCTTGCGTTCGGCCGGCTTCATTCCGGCCAGTTCCAGCCCCAGACCCACGTTTTCGCGCACGGTGCGCCAGGGCAGCAGGCCGAATTGCTGGAACACCATTGCCACATGGCGCAGGCGGATGTCGCGCAGGGCACGCTTGCCCGCCCCGCTGACGGATATCATCTTGCCGCCGTCCCAGACCCGCACCTCGCCCCGGCAGACATGGTTCAGGGCGTTGACCGCACGCAGCAGCGTGGACTTCCCGGACCCCGACAAGCCCATCAGCACCAGGATCTCGCCCTGCTGGACGTTCAGGCTGCAATCATGGACGCCCAGAACCTGGCCGGTGGCGGACCGGATCTCTCCACGTTCCTTGCCCTGGTCCATCAGCGGCAGGGCTTGTTCGGGATGGTCGCCAAAGACGATGCTGACGCGGTCGAATTCGACGGCATTGGGTATGCTGTTCATTTCCGGCCCTCCATCCGCAGCATCCGGTCCAGAAGGATCGCCACCACGACGATCACGAAGCCCGATTCAAATCCTAACGAGGTGTTCACGCTGTTCAGCGCGCGGACCACCGGCACCCCAAGGCCGGACGCGCCCACAAGCGCCGCGATCACGACCATCGACAGGGACAGCATGATGGTCTGGTTCAGGCCCGCCATGATCTGGGGCAGGGCGCTTGGCAGTTCGACCTTCCACAGAAGCTGGCGGGGCGTCGCGCCGAATGCGGTGGCGGCCTCGACCAGGGCGGGGGGCGTGGATGCGATGCCAAGCTGGGTCAGCCGGATCGGCGCGGGCAGCACAAAGATCACGGTGGCCAGCAGGCCCGGCACCATGCCGATGCCGAAAAAGACGATGGCGGGGATCAGATAGACGAAGGTTGGCAGGGTCTGCATCAGATCCAGCACAGGCCGCATCCAGGCGTAAAGCCGGGGCCGGTGCGCGGCGGCGATGCCCACCGGCACGCCGATCGCCATGCAGACCAGGCAGGCTGCCAGGACCAGGGTCAGGGATTGCTGCATCTCCTCCCAATAGCCCTGGTTCAGCACGAACAGCAGACCGGCCGCCACCAGCAGGCAGGTCTTCCAGTTGCGCTGCAAAAGCCAGGTCAGCGCCACGGCCAGCAGGATGAACAGGAAGGGATGGGGCGCCTCCAACCCGGCGAGGATCCGGCCGATCAGCCAATCGAGCGCGTTCGAGATCGTATTGAACAGCCCGGCGGCATTGGCATTCAGCCAGTCGAAAACCGTCTTGGCGGTCCGTCCTACCGGGATCTTGTTATCCGTCACCAACGCCGTCAGCTGCTCCATGCGGACATCCTTGCTCCGTTGTTATGGCTTGTTCGGTCGTGGCGCGCGGCCCGGCGGTCAGCCAGACAGCGCCTCGGTCAGCGCGGCCTGGGCGTCATTGCCGTCAAAAGTCGTCACGCCGTCCAGCCAAGGGGTCGCGGCGTCGGGATTGGCCGACAGCCATTCCTTGGCGGCGTCCATCGGATCCTGCCCGTCGCTCAGGATCATGCCCATGATCTCGTTCTCCATGGGCAGGGTGAATTCAAGGTTCTGCAGGAACTTGCCGACGTTCGGGCATTCCTGGACATAGCCCTGGCGGGTGTTGGTGCGGACCTCGGCCCCCCCCAGGTCCGGGCCGAAGACCTCGTCGCCGCCGGTCAGATAGGTCATCTCGAACTGCGCGTTCATCGGATGGGGTTCCCAGCCCAGGAAAACGATCGGCTGGCCTGCGGCATCGGCGCGCGCGACCTGCGACAGCATCCCCTGTTCGCTGGATTCGACCACCTCGAAGGTGCCAAGGCCGAACTGGTCCTCGGCCACCATCTCCAGCAGCAGGCGGTTGCCGTCGTTGCCCGGCTCGATCCCGTAGATCTGGCCGGACAGCGCGTCCTTGTGCTCGACGATCTTGCTGAAATCGGTGATGCCCAGGTCGGCGCCTGCCTTGTTCGTGGCAAGCGTGTATTTCGCGCCCGTCAGGTTGGTGCGCACCGTGTCCACCGTGCCCGCGTCGCGATATGGGGCGATGTCGGCCTCCATCGTGGGCATCCAGTTGCCCAGGAAGATGTCCACGTCGTCGGTTGACAGCGCGGTATAGGTCACCGGGACGGACAGCAGCTTCGTCTCGGTCTCGTATCCCAGGGCCTGCAGCACGGTCGAGGCAAGGGCCGTCGTCGCGGTGATGTCGGACCAGCCCACGTCCGACAGGACCACCTGGCGGCATTCGTCCGGTTCGGCGGCCAGGACGGGTCCGGCAAGCGCGGCGCCCATCACCACGGAAAGGGTCAGGCTTTTGCAGATCATGCGAGGCTCCCTGTTCTTGATTGGTCAGTCAATTAAAGTTACATAGGACCTGAATAGCAACCTTATTTTTTCGAAGCAGGTGCCACATTGCCCAAGATCGGGGCCGAGCCTATCCGAAAAGCGGCACTAATCAACGCCACGATCTTCGAGATCGGGCGGGCCGGTTCTCTGGATGTCACCGTGGCCCAGATCGCCCGCCGCGCAGGCATGTCGCCGGCGCTTGCGCATCATTACTTCGGGTCCAAGGAGCAGATTTTCCTGGCCGCGATGCGCTATATCCTGCGGGTTTATGGCCGGTCGGTGGCGGAACGCCTGCCGGGCCACGGGCGGCGGGGCCGGCTGGACGCGATCATCGGCGCCAGTTTCGCGCCCCAGAACTTCCAGCGGGAAACGGTCAGCGCCTGGCTGAACTTCTACGCATTGGCGCTGATCAACACCGAGGCCGGGCGCCTGCTGAGGGTGTATCACTGCCGCCTGCGGTCGAACCTGATGCTGGCGCTGCGGCCGCTGACCAGCGAGCCGGCCCAGGTGGCCGAGACGCTGGGCGCCCTGATCGACGGGCTGTACCTGCGCGCCGTCCTGACGCCCGGCGGCATCGACGCCGAAACCGCCGAAAAGCTGATCTTCGATTATCTGGATGAAACCCTGACATGACCCACGACGCCCAACCCAAGGCCAGCCTGTTCATCGACGGACGCTTCGTTGAAGGCGAGGGCGCGGTCCTGCCTGTCCTTTACCCCTATACCGGCGAGGAAATCGCATCGCTGCGCGAGGCGTCCGCGAATCAGGTGGCCCAGGCCTGCCAGGCAGCCGCCCGCGCCCAGACCGAATGGGCCGCGATGGCGCCTGCCGACCGGGGCCGCGTCCTGTCCCGCGCCGCCCAGATCATCCGCGACCGGAACGAGGAACTATCGCGGCTGGAATCGCTGGATACCGGCAAGCCCATCCAGGAAACGCTTGTGGCCGACTGGGCATCAGGGGCTGCTGCGTTGGAGTTTTTCGGCGGGCTGGCGGCAACCGTAACGGGACAGATGATCCCCCTGGGCCGCGACTGGGCCTATACCCGGCGCGAGGCACTGGGCGTCTGCGCCGGCATCGGCGCCTGGAACTATCCCAGCCAGATCGCCTGCTGGAAGGCCGCGCCCGCCCTGGCCATGGGCAATGCGATGGTCTTCAAGCCGTCCGAGGAAACGCCGCTGGGCGCCCTGAAACTGGCCGAAATCCTGCTGGAAGCCGGCGCCCCCGCCGGCATCTTCAACGTGGTGCAGGGGCGCGGCCAGGTCGGCGCCGCGCTTGTGACCGACCCTTGCGTCGCCAAGGTCTCGCTGACCGGATCGGTCCCCACCGGCCGCCGCGTCTATGCCGCTGCAGCCGAAGGGATGCGCCATGTCACCATGGAGCTTGGCGGCAAGTCGCCCCTGATCGTGTTCGACGACGCCAGCCTGGATGATGCCGTCGGCGCGGCGATCTTGGCCAACTTCTATTCCTCGGGGCAGATCTGTTCCAACGGCACGCGGGTCTTCCTGCAACAGGGGATTGCCCAGCGGTTCCTTGACCGGCTGGCCGAACGGCTGGCGCAGATCCGCATCGGCGACCCATTGGACCCCGAAACCCAGTTCGGCCCGATCATCAACGGCACGCAGGCGACGAAGATCCGCGCGGCCATCACCGCCGGGCAGGACGCGGGCGCGCGCCTTGTTTGTGGCGGCGCGGGCGAGGGGGCGTTCATCCCGCCCACTGTCTTTGCCGACGCGACGGACGACATGACCATCACG
Organism: Paracoccus sp. (in: a-proteobacteria); assembly: GCA_031178645.1. Classification (GTDB taxonomy): domain Bacteria; phylum Pseudomonadota; class Alphaproteobacteria; order Rhodobacterales; family Rhodobacteraceae; genus Paracoccus. The sequence goes on from JAPSIP010000004.1 coordinate 9,097, forward strand.
CGCGACGAAATCTTCGGCCCGGTGATGACCACCCTGACCTTCACCGATGAATCCGAGGCCGTGGCCCGCGCCAATGCTACAGGCTTCGGGCTGGCGGCAGGCGTGTTCACCCAGGACCTGACCCGCGCCCACCGTGTCGTCGCAGCCCTGGAAGCAGGCACCTGCTGGATCAACGCCTATAACCTGACGCCGGTGGAAATGCCCTTCGGCGGCGTCAAGATGTCGGGCCTGGGGCGCGAGAACGGGACCGCCGCGATCGAGCATTATTCGCAACTCAAGACCGTCTATGTCGGCATGGGCGCCGTCGAGGCGCCGTATTAGGGGAATCGCCATGACCGCTGATTACGTCATCGTCGGGGCCGGTTCCGCCGGATGCGCCCTGGCCTACCGCCTGACCGAGGCGGGGCATTCCGTCACGCTGATCGAATATGGCGGCAGCGACATCGGCATCTTCATCCAGATGCCAGGCGCGCTGTCATACCCGATGAACATGCCGCGCTACGACTGGGGCTTCGCGACCCAGCCCGAACCGCATCTCGGCGGGCGGAGGCTTGCCACGCCGCGCGGCAAGGTACTGGGCGGCTCATCGTCCATCAACGGCATGGTCTTCGTGCGCGGCCACCGCAAGGATTACGATCACTGGCGCGACAGCGGCGCTGCCGGCTGGGGCTATGACGACGTGCTGCCCTATTTCAAGCGGATGGAAACCTGGCACGGCGGCGCCTCCGAATGGCGCGGCACCGACGGCCCCTTGCACGTGACGCGCGGCAAGCGCCGCAATCCCCTGTTCAACGCCTTCATTGAGGCCGGGCAGCAGGCCGGCTGGCCTTATACGCCCGACCATAACGGCGAACAGCAGGAAGGCTTCGGCCCGATGGAGGCCACGATCTGGAAGGGCCGCCGTTGGTCCGCCGCCAATGCCTATCTGCGCCCGGCGCTGAAGACCGGCCGCCTGACCATCGTCCGGGGCTTCGCCCGCCGCATCCTGTTCGAAGGCAAGCGCGCCACGGGCGTCGAGATCGAGAACAAACGCGGCATCGAACAGACCCGCGCTGGCCGCGAGGTGATCGTTTCGGCCAGTTCGATCAACACGCCGAAGCTGCTGATGCTGTCGGGCATCGGCCCCGCCGACCACCTGCGCCAGCATGGCATCGCGCCGCTGGTCGACCGGCCGGGCGTGGGGTCGAACCTGCAGGATCACCTTGAAATCTACATGCAATACAAGGCGCTGAAGCCCATCACGCTTTACACCTATTACAACCTTCTGGGCAAAGGCCGGGTGGGCGTGGAATGGCTGTTGCAGAAGACCGGGCTCGGCGCGTCGAACCAGTTCGAAAGCTGCGGCTTCATCCGGTCCTCGGACGGGGTGGACTATCCCGACATCCAATACCACTTCCTGCCGTTGGCGGTCCGTTATGACGGCAAGGCGGCGGCGCAGGGCCACGGTTTCCAGGCCCATGTCGGCCCGATGCGATCGAAATCGCGCGGCACCGTCCGGCTGGCGTCAGGCGATCCCGCCGCCGCGCCCGAAATCCGCTTCAACTACATGTCCCATCCTGACGACTGGGCCGAGTTCCGCGCCTGCGTGCGCCTGACGCGCAGGGTCTTCAACCAGCCGGCCTTCGCCGAATACCGGGGCGACGAAATCCAGCCGGGCGCGGCGGTGCAGACGGACGACCAGATCGACGCCTTTATCCGCGAACACGCCGAATCGGCCTATCACCCCTGCGGCACCGCGCGGATGGGGGCGGCCACTGATCCGATGGCGGTGGTCGATCCGGACCTGAAGGTGATCGGCGTGGAAGGCCTGCGGGTGGCCGACAGTTCGATCTTCCCGCGCATCACCAACGGCAACCTGAACGGCCCGTCGATCATGGTCGGCGAAAAGGCCGCCGATCACATCCTGGGCCGCGCCATGAGCCGCGACGAAGGCCGGCTTGCCGCCGAATAGGCATCTTCTGTGCTGCAAATATCCCCGCCGGAGGCACCTGCGACCACCGCAGGCGCCAACCGCAGAGGCCGGGTCAGCCCTTCGCCTCGCGCGCGGCGGCGACCACCGGTTCCAGGCCGTCCGCGGGCATTCCGCGCAGCAAGGTGTCGCCGATGATGAAGGTGGGTGTGCCCATGATCGCCATCCGCTCGGCCAGTTGGCGGTTCTCGCGCAGGACGGCCGACACGGATTCGGTGTTCATCACGTTCAGCACCTCGGCCCCGTCCACGCCGATGTCACCCGCAATCTTCCCCAAGGCCTCGGGCGAGGGGGTGCCGCGCAGTTCCATCAGCGCGTCATGCGCCTTTACATAGGCCTCGTCCCCGGCAAGCTGCTTGACCGCCACCGCAAAGCGGGCCGAGCTTTCGCTGTCCTGGCCCAGGATCGGGAATTCCTTCAGGATCAGCCGGATGTTGCCGTCGCTTTCGACGATGTCATGGACCTGCTGGTTGAACTTGCGGCAGTAACCGCAGCGATAGTCTATGAATTCCACCATCGTCACGTCGCCGTCCGGGTTGCCGCCGACCCAGCTGTGACCGTCGTCGAAGATCGCGGCGCGGTTCGCGGCCAACAGGGCCACATCGTTCTGTGCCTCGGACGCGACGCGGCGTTCTTCCAGCACGTTGATGGATTCCACCAGCACTTCGGGATTGGTCATCAGGTATTCGCGCACGGCGTCCCCGAAGGCGGCTTTCTCGGCCTCGGTCATGGCGGAAATGTCAAAGGCCATGACAGGGGTCGCGGTCAAAAGCAGCGCGGCGATCAGGCGTTTCATCGGGATCCTCGTGTTCCGGTCGCCTTGACCTTGGCGCGCGCGCGCCGGCTTGGCAAGAAAGCCGCTCACAAAGCTGCGTGACCAAAGGGCGTCATGGGCCTTTTCGCCTGCGCCCGGGGGGCGTAAGACAAGGGAAAAAGACAAAAGGCATCCGAGCATGAAGAAATCCCTTCGCGGTCAGGTCGATCCCTTCATCGTCATGGACGTGATGGAGGCCGCCAGCCGTGCCGAGGCCGCAGGCCGCCACATCATCCATATGGAGGTGGGCCAGCCCAGCACCCCGGCGCCCCAAGGCGCGCGCCGCGCGCTCGCCGCCGCGCTGGAGCATCCGCTGGGCTATACGGTGGCGCTTGGCCTGCCCGCGTTGCGGCAAGGGATCGCGGACCTGTATCGCCGTTGGTACGGCGTCGATCTGGACCCGGCGCGCGTGGTGGTGACGCCGGGCAGCAGCGGCGCCTTCATCCTGGCCTTCTCGGCCCTGTTCGACGCGGGCGACAAGGTGGCGATGGGCTATCCGGGCTATCCAAGCTATCGCCAGATCCTGTGGGCCATGTCGCTGGAGCCCGTGGGCATCCCGACCCGCCCCGAGGACCGCTATCAGCCGCGCCCCCAGGATCTTCCCGACGGCTGCGCGGGGCTGATTCTCGCCTCGCCCGGCAACCCGTCCGGCACCGTGCTGCGGACGGATGAACTGCGCGCGCTGTCGGATGCGGCGCAAGCCAAGGGCATGGCGCTGATCTCGGACGAAATCTATCACGGCCTGTCCTATGGCGACCGCTGCCATTCCGCGCTCGAGGTGACGGACGATGTCTTCGTCATCAACTCCTTCAGCAAGTATTTTTCCATGACTGGCTGGCGGGTTGGCTGGATGGTCGTGCCGCCGGATCACATCCGCACGGTCGAACGTCTGGCGCAGAACATGTTCATCTGCCCACCCCATGCCAGCCAGGTCGCGGCGCTTGCGGCGCTTGACTGCGCGGATGAAGCCGACGCGAACCTGGCCGTCTATGCCGAAAACCGCCGCCTGATGCTGGAAGGGCTGCCCAAGGCGGGCTTCGACCGCATCGCGCCGCCGGAAGGGGCCTTCTACATCTATGCCGACGTGTCGCACCTGACCAACGATTCGCTGGCCTTCGCGGCCGAGATCCTCGACAAGGCCGGCGTCGCCGTCACGCCGGGACTGGACTTCGATCCCGACCGGGGCGCGCGGACGCTGCGCTTTTCCTATGCCCGCGCCACGGCCGATATTGCCGAAGGCTTGCGCCGCCTGACGGAGTTCATGGCCGCGCGATGAGATGGCTTGCGCTGATCCTGTCGCTGCTGATGTCGCTGCCCGCCTGGGCAGAGGATCCGGCGCGGCTGGATCTGGGCGGTTCGGCCTTGGTCACGACCGGGCGCGGCTGGGGCGGACCGAAGCCGCTGGAACTGCGCCTGTCGCTGACGAAGCCCGTGCCCTATCGCACCTTCCTGGTGGACGGCCCGCCCCGGTTGATCGTGGATCTGAAGGGTGCCGACCTGGGATTGGCGCGGCCGCAGGACATGTTCGGCGCGGACAATGCGCCCGCGATCCGCTGGGGGGCATACCGCCAGGGATGGTCGCGCGTGGTCGTGGAACTGCCCGGCCCCTATCGCATCGACCGCGCGGGCCAGCAGGCGCGGGCGGCGCTGTCGCAGATCACCGTGGCCCTTGCCCCTGTTGCCGCAGATGACTTTGCGCCGCGTCCCTCGGCCACCGCCGCGCTGCGCGACCTGCCCGAACCCGCCCAATTGCCCGAAGCCCCCGCGGACGAGGCCTTCACCGTCGTGCTTGATCCCGGCCACGGCGGCTTCGATCCCGGCGCCCTGGCGGAAGGCGAAAGCGAGGCGAACCTGGTCCTGGTCTTTTCCCTGGAACTGCGCGCCGCCTTGCAGGCGCGGGGCATCAATGTCGTCATGACGCGCGAGGATGACAGCTTCGTGGCCCTGGAACGCCGCATGACGATGGCGCGGCAGGCGGGGGGCGATCTGTTCATCTCGCTTCATGCCGATGCGCTGCCGGAAGGGCAGGCGGCGGGGGCGTCGGTCTATGTCTGGAACCCTTCGGCGGACGAGCGGGCGACGGAACAACTGACACTGCGCCACGAACGCGACGACCTGATGGCGGGCATGGACTTTTCCGGCCATGACGATGCGCTTGCCGGGGTGCTGATGGATTTCGCCCGGACGGATACGCAGCCCAGGTCGGAAAGCTTTGCCCGCTGGATGACCTCGCGCATGTCGCTGCTGGGGATCGTGATGCATGAACGGCCGGTTCAGCGCGCCACCTATTCCGTGCTGAAATCGCCGGACATGCCGTCCGCGCTGCTGGAACTGGGCTTCATCTCGGACCACGACGACCGGGCGAACCTTTTGAACCCGCAATGGCGCGAACGGATGGTGCGGGCGGTGGCCGAGGCGATCGTGGGCTGGGCGCGCGACGAATCCGCGCGGGCCGCGATGCTGCGCCGCTAGGCCCCATCACCGGGGCGTGATCGCTTAGTGTTGTTTTGACCGGGGCAGGCCCTGCCGCTATAGACGGGGCCAAGACCACGGAAAGGCCCTTCCTTGCTGCGCAGCATCCTGTCCTTCTTCGGCGCCATCTTCTCGTGGTTCGTCACCGCGAGCTTCTTCATCGCGCTGACCGTGGGCGCGATCTTCTGGATCTATTCGCGCGACCTGCCCAGCCACGAGACGCTGGCCCAGTACACGCCCAAGACCATCAGCCGGATCTATTCGGGCGAAGGGATGCTGATCGACGAATTCGCCGAGGAACGCCGCCTGTATGTCCCGGTCGAGGAGATCCCCGACCTGGTCAAGCACGCCTTCATCAGCGCCGAGGACAAGAACTTCTACAACCATCCCGGCTATGACGTGCGCGGCATCGTCAGCGCGGCCTATCAGGCGGTGGCCTCGCGCGGGTCGTCGGTGCGCGGCGCGTCTACGATCACGCAGCAGGTGATGAAGAACTTCCTTCTGTCCTCGGACCGCAGCGTCGAACGCAAGGTCAAGGAACTGATCCTGGCCTCGCGGCTGGAACGCACGCTGTCCAAGGACCAGATCCTGGAACTGTACCTGAACGAGATTTTCCTGGGCCAGAACAGCTTCGGCGTGGCCGCCGCCGCGCAGACATATTTCAACAAGTCCCTGTCCGAACTGGCCCCGCACGAGGCCGCGATGCTGGCCGCCATGCCGCAGGCCCCGGGCCGCTATCACCCGGTCACGGCCAAGGACCGCGTGACCGAACGACGCAACTATGTCCTGCGCGAGATGTGGCAGAACGGCTATATCGACGAGGCGACCTATCAGGCCGAAGCCAGGCTGCCGCTGAAATCGGTGCAGAACGGCGACTATCCGGCCTTTCGCCAGCAGCTTCCGCCCCGCGACTATTTCACCGATGAAATCCGCCGCCAGCTTGCCGCCCAGTTCGGCAACGAGGAATTCTTCGGTGGCGGCCTGACCATCCGCGCCACCGTGAACCCCGACCTGCAATCGGCGGCGGCCGACGCGCTGCGGGACGCGCTCGAGGATTATGACCGCGGCACCGGCGTCTGGCGCGGCACGGGCGAAACGATCCCGGCAGGCCAGTTGGGCGACGAGGCATCTTGGCGCGGCGCCTTGTGGCAGGTGCAGGTGCCGCGCGATGTTCCCGGCTGGCATCCCGCCGTGGTGCTGGAACTGGGGACCAGCGATGCCCGCATCGGCATCGAGGGGATCGAGGAAGATCCCGATGGCCACTGGATCCCCGCCGAGGACGTGCAATGGGCCCGCAAGCGCGGCCCCGACAACAGGCTGGGTCCGCGCGCGCAGGTGGCGGGCGATCTGGTCGCGGTGGGCGATGTGGTGCTGGTCCGCGCCATGACGCGCGACAGCGACGGCAGCTTCATCCGCTGGACCCTGCGCCAGGTGCCCGAGGTTCAGGGCGGCTTCATGGCCATGGACGTGAACACCGGCCGCGTGATGGCGATGCAGGGCGGGTTCTCCTACCAGTCCTCGGTCTTCAACCGGGCCACGCAGGCGCAGCGCCAGCCGGGGTCCAGCTTCAAGCCCTTCGTCTATGCCGCCGCACTAGACAACAACTATACCCCCGCCACCATCGTCGTGGATGAACCGATCACGCTGAACACCCCCTTCGGCCTGTGGGAGCCCAAGAACTCGACCGGCCAGACCTATGGACCGACCCCCCTGCGCACCGGCATCGAGATGTCGCGGAACCTGATGACGATCCGCATTGCCCAGGACATAGGGATGGAACGGGTGGCCGAATATGCCGAAAGCTTCGGCGTCTATGACGAGTTGAAGCCGTTCCTGGCCAATGCCCTGGGCGCGCAAGAAACCACGCTGTTCAAGATGGTGGCGGCCTATGCGATGTTCGCCAATGGCGGCGAACGGGTCGAACCCACCCTGGTGGACCGCGTGCAGGACCGGCGCGGGCGCACGATCTATCGCCATGACCAGCGGGTCTGCGAAACCTGCGGCCAGCAGGCGCTGCCGGCGGGGCAGGGGCCGGTGATCGACACCAACCGCGAACGGGTCATGGATGCGGTGACGGCCTATCAGCTGACCTCGATGCTGGAAGGGGCGGTCGAACGCGGGTCCGGCAGCGGGGTCGATCTGCCGGTGCCGATCGCGGGCAAGACGGGCACCACGAACGACGCCAAGGACGTGTGGTTCATCGGCTATTCGTCCAACATCGTCGCGGGTTGTTACCTGGGATATGACCAGCCGCGCACGCTGGGCAGCAACGCCTATGGCGGGACGCTGTGCGTGCCGGTCTTCAACGCCTTCATGCGCAAGGCCGTGGCCGAGTTCGGCGGCACGGACTTCGCGGTTCCGCCTGGCGGCTATTGGGTCAAGATCGATCGCACCACCGGGCAGCGGCTGCCCGATAGCGCCACCGGCCCCAATGTCGTGGCCGAGTATTTCCGCAACGGTACCGACCCCGACTGGGGATCGCCGCTGATCGTGTCGGGCTTTGGCGACAACAATGTGGTCCTGCCCTGGCAGGCGGGATCGGCGACGGGCACCGCCATCACCACCTCGACCGGGGAACGCAAGGTGATCCCCAGCCGCACCGACTTCGGCACCATGTCTTCGGGCGGGCTGTATTGACCGACAGTCAATCCTTGGGGGCGGCGCCCGGCTTTTCCTGATGATGCGCGGGGGTGCGGACGATCCGCACCATCCACAGGATCAGAACCGCCAATGCGGTCCCCATGACAGCCAGCAGTCCGTCCCCCGTTCCCGAGGCAAGGCCCACGGCGCCCGCCAGCCACATCGATGCGCCGGTCGTCACGTTGCGCACGGTCCCGCCGCTGAAGATGATCGACCCCGCCGCCAGGAAGGCCACTCCGGCCGTCACGGCCTCGATCAGGCGCAGCGGGTCGATGCGCAACGCCTCGCCCTCGTCCGCGGGGAAATGGGTCAGTTCCATCGCCACGACCGTGAACATCGCCGCCGCAAGCGAGATCAGCATATGCGTGCGCAGGCCGGCCGCGCGGGCGCTGACCTCTCGTTCCCAGCCGATCAGGCCGCCCAGCACGACGGCCAGGGCAAGGCGCATCGCCACGACGGGCAGGGGCATGGATTGCAGCGGCTGGAACAGGTCCTCGATCAGGGGCATGGCGGTCCGTGACGGTTTCGTGACAATGCGGGTCAACGTGGGACGGGGCCACCCGGTTGCAGGCCCGGCCCTTGCCCGGCGGCCCCGCGCGCGTTATCACCCCTGACCTGACGCCCGTCCGCCCGAACCCCAAGGATCCCGCCATGCGCGCCGAAACGCAGTCCACCATCGAGGCCATCCGCAAGTCGCTGACCCTGTTGGGGCAACGGATGGACTGGCAGACTGCGCCGCACCGGCTGGAGGAAATGAATGCCATGATCGAGGCGGGCGACCTGTGGTCCGATCCCGCCCGCGCGCAGAAGCTGATGCGCGAACGTCAGGCCCTGCTGGACGCGCTTGAAACCTATCGCCGCATCGACGGCGACCTGTCGGCCAATGCCGAGATGGTCGAACTGGCCGAGGAGGAAGGCGACGCCGACCTGGTGGCCGAGGCCGAGGCGAACCTGAAATCGCTGGCCGAACTGGCCGCGCAAAAGGAACTGGAAGCCCTGCTGAACGGCGAGGCGGACGCGAACGACACCTTCCTGGAAATCAACGCGGGCGCGGGCGGCACCGAAAGCTGCGACTGGGCGTCGA
>JAPSIP010000158.1 GCA_031178645.1 Paracoccus sp. (in: a-proteobacteria)
GATCGACCCGCGCAGTGCCATCAGCGGCAGCACCAACCTGGAGGTGCGGGAAACCAAGCACCTCTACCTGCGCCAGTCGGCGTTGAAGGATCAGATCAGCGACTGGATCGACAGCAAGACCGACTGGCCGATCCTGACCACATCCATCGCCCGCAAATGGCTGGACGACGGCGATGGGTTGCAGGACCGGGGCATCACCCGCGACCTGCACTGGGGCGTGCCCGTGCGGCGCGGCGACCAGCCCTGGCCGGGGATGGAGGGCAAGGTCTTCTATGTCTGGTTCGACGCGCCCATCGAATACATCGCCGCCACCGCAGAATGGGCCGACGCGCATGGCAGGACGGATGCCGACTGGCGCCGCTGGTGGCGCCGCGACGAAGGGGCCGAGGACGTGACCTATACCCAGTTCATGGGCAAGGATAACGTCCCCTTCCACACGCTGTCCTTCCCCGCGACCCTGATTGGGTCTGGCGAACCCTGGCGGATGGTCGATTACATCAAGTCCTTCAACTACCTGACCTATGACGGCGGGCAGTTCTCGACCTCGCAGGGGCGCGGCGTCTTCATGGACCACGCGCTTGAAATCCTGCCTGCCGATTATTGGCGGTGGTGGCTTTTGTCCCACGCGCCCGAATCCGGCGACAGCGAGTTTACCTGGGAAAACTTCCAGCAATCCGTGAACAAGGATCTGGCGGATGTTCTGGGCAACTTCGTCAGCCGCATCACCAAGTTCTGCCGGTCGAAGTTCGGCGAGACCATCCCCGCGGGCGGTGAATACGGTGCCGAGGAAACCGCGCTTATCGACGCAGTGACGACCCGCATCCGCGCCTATGAAGGCTTCATGGCCGCGATGGAGGTGCGAAAGTCGGCGTCCGAACTGCGCGCGATCTGGGTTCTGGGCAACGAATACCTGCAATCCGCCGCGCCCTGGACGACCCACAAGACCGACCCGGAAAAGGCCGCGATGCAGGTGCGGCTTGGCCTGAACCTGATCCGCCTTTACGCGGTCCTGTCGGCCCCCTTCATCCCCTTCGCAGCCAAAGCCATGCAACAGGCGATGCAGACGCAGGACGACACCTGGCCCGAGGACGTGGCAGCCGCGCTGTCCGCCCTGCCCGCAGGCCACGCCTTCACCGTGCCGGATGTGCTGTTCGCCAAGATCACCGACGACCAGCGGGCCGAATGGGAAGAACGCTTCAAGGGTGTTCGGACCTGACCAGCGGGCCTGTGGCCCCGGGGTCACAGGCCGCCCTTCCGGCACCCGCAGGTCTTGAACGGGGGCAGCGGCCCGGTTAACCGACCGAAATACCCAGGAATGCAGAACGGCAAGCCCAGGCGACATCACGTTCAAGCCCGGGGTTCCACATGAACGCTTTCCGCCTGCGCCTTCCGGCGTTGCTTTTGTCCGCCACTGCCTTGGTCGCCCCCGCCGCCGCCCAGGACGGCACCCCCTTCGCCCTGGACGAAATCGTCGTCACCGCATCGGGGTTCGAGCAGAACATCGCCGAAGCCCCTGCCAGCATCTCGGTCATCTCGGGCGCGGAACTGGCGCGGCGCAATGTCACCAGCTTGTCGGACGCGTTGCGCGGGGTGCAGGGCGTGGCGACCACCGGCATCGCCAACGAACAGGACATCACCATCCGCGGGTTGGGCGGGCAGTACACGCTGATCCTGGTGGACGGCAAACGCCAGGGCACCCGGGAATCGCGCACCAATGGCAGCGCCGGGATCGAGCAGAGCTGGATCCCGCCCGTCGCCGCCATCGACCGGATCGAGATCGTGCGCGGCCCGATGTCGTCGCTTTACGGGTCTGACGCGATGGGCGGCGTTATCAACGTCATCACCAAGCCCGTGGCGGACCGCTGGACCGGCTCGGTCACGGCCGAGGCGACGGTGCCGCAGGACAGCGACGATGCAGGGTCGCGGCAGTTGTCCTTTTATGCCAGCGGCCCGGTCATTGCCGACCGGCTGGGCCTTCAGGTCTGGGGCCGCCGCTTCGACCGGTCCGAGGCGCGCGTGGTGGACGGCCTGCGCGACCGCGACCTGACCGACCTGTACGCGCGGCTCAGCTGGTCGCCGCACCCGGATCATTTCCTTCACCTGGAAGGCGGCCGCACCCGCATCGAGGATCTGGGCCGCGTCGGACGCAGCATCGCGCCCGTCGATTTCCGCGGCACGCCGCAGAACGACAGCCTGCAGGAAAACACCCGCGACCGGGCGGCTTTGTCCTATGCCGGGCAATGGGGCAATATCGCGGCCGACCTGTCCGTCCTGCGCGAGGTCGGGCAGCGCACCACCTCGTCCGGCAATGGCGCGCTTGTGGCAGGCGACCGTGCGCCCGAGGTCACGAACACCGTCTTTGACGCCAAGTTCACGGCGCCCCTAGAATGGCAGGGCAGCCATACCCTGGTCTTCGGCGGGCAGTTGAACCGCACCGGCTTGCGCGATCAGAACCCCGGACTTGGCGACGGGCGAACCTATTCCTTCTCGACCGCCCAGCGGGCCGTTTTCCTCGAGGATGAATGGCGCATCCGCGACGACTTTGCGCTGACCCTGGGGACGCGCCTGAACGACCATGACGAATACGGCAGCAACGCTACGCCGCGCGTCTATGCCGTCTGGAACGCGACGCCGGCCCTGACGATCAAGGGCGGCGTTTCCACGGGCTTTCGCGCGCCCGACTTGCGGTCGGTCGTGCCGGGATATTTCTATACCACCGAACGCGGTGCCGGGGTCATCGTATCCAATCCGGGGCTGGAGCCCGAGGAAAGCACCAATTATGAACTGGCGGCGCTTTACGCGGCGCCGGAATGGCAACTGGGCGCGACGCTGTTCCGCACCGATTTCCGCGACAAGATCGAAAACGCCAAGACCGACCGGCAGGTGACGGTGGGCGGCGCGACCTACAACCGGTGGGAATGGTACAATGTCGGCGAGGCGCGGCTGCAGGGCGTCGAACTGACCGGCGAATGGGATCCCACCACCAGCCTGACGCTGCGCGCCAGCTACAGCTTCATCGACAGCGAACAGCAGACCGGCGATTTTGCGGGCTTGCCCCTGACCAGGACGCCCCGCCACCAGGCCAGCCTGACCGCCGACTGGGCGACCCCGGTCGAAGGGTTGGGCGCCTGGGGCACGGTGAACTATCACGGCAAGGAAATCGCCACGGGCGCCCGCATCGGCACGAATGGCCGGCCTATCGCCTTTGATGAGGCCGGCACCGCCATTGCCTATGAATACGGATCCTACCTGTCCGTCGATCTGGGCGTGGATTACCAGGTCAACGACCACGTCACCCTGAATGGTGCGATCTACAACATCCTGGACCGCGACATCACGATGGCCGCCAACAACACCGAGGGCGAAGGACGCCGCCTGTGGCTGGGCCTGACCTCGGCGTTCTGACGGCAAGGCGGCCGGCGGTGGACTTTTCCCCGCCGGCTGCGTTTACCTCGGGCCTGACACTGACCTCGAGGATTTCATGACCCACTGCATCCTGATCGGCGCGCCCGTCGACCAAGGCCAACGCCGCCCCGGCTGCCTGATGGGACCGGCTGCCTATCGCGTGGCCGGGCTGCCCGGCACCCTGACGGCCCTGGGCCACACGGTCGAGGATATCGGCGACGTCCTGCCTGGCCCCGCGCCTGACGCCACCTGCACCAACCCCGCCGTCCACCACCTGCCCGAGATGATCGCCTGGACCCATGCCCTTCGCGAGGCCATGGCCGGCGCCCTGCCCCGTGGCCTGCCGGTCGTGATGGGCGGCGATCACGCGCTTGCGCTTGGCAGCGTGGCGGGCGCCGCGATCCATGCGATGCGAGAGGACAGGCCGCTGTTCGTGCTGTGGCTGGATGCCCACAGCGACATCCATACGGTGCAGACGACAACCTCGGGCAACCTGCACGGCACGCCCATCGCCTATGCCCTGGGGCTGTCGGGCTTCGATCCCTTCCCGCCCTTCCCGCATCCGGTGCCGGGCCAGAACATCTGCATGTTCGGCATCCGCAGCGTCGATCCAGCGGAACATGCCGCGATGCTGGCCATCGACATGACCGTTAACGACATGCGCGTGCTGGACGAACAGGGCATCGTGGCCCCCCTTCGCGCCTTCCTGGACCGGGTGGCATCGGCAGAGGGGATGCTGCATGTCTCGCTGGACGTGGATTTCCTGGACCCGTCCATCGCGCCCGCCGTAGGCACCACCGTCCCCGGCGGCACCACCTTCCGCGAGGCGCATCTGGTCATGGAACTGCTGCACGAATCGGGGCTGGTCACGTCGCTGGACCTGGTGGAGCTGAACCCGTTCCTGGACGACCGCGGCCGCACCGCCAAGCTGATGGTGGACCTGGTGGGCAGCCTGATGGGCCGCAAGGTCTTTGACCGCCCGACCCGCAGCTTCTAGGCCGCAATCGCCGAGACCCTTGCCAACCGCCGCCCCGCCCGTTAGCCAATCCCGGCGCGGGCGTGGCGGAATGGTAGACGCATGGGACTTAAACTCCCTGGGGCGCAAGCCTGTGCGGGTTCAAGTCCCGCCGCCCGCACCATAAATTTCATATTTTTCGTTTAGTTTCAGTAGCTTATATGACATCTCAGTTTACCAGTACACACCGCCGCACACATTTATTGCAGCGATGGATCATTGCGGCTTGG
>JAPSIP010000159.1 GCA_031178645.1 Paracoccus sp. (in: a-proteobacteria)
GGCCAGTTCGCCGATGGGGCCGCGCTTGCCGCTGCGATCCCCTCGACCCGGCTGGGCGATGCGCCCGCGCCGGGCAGCGATGCCAGCTTCTTCTTCGCGCCCGAACATGCCGTGGTGCTGGCCGATGCGTGACCTTTACGCGCGCTTCGGGGGCGGGCTTGCGACGATCTTCCTGTCGCTGGTGCTGATCTGGCTGGCAGCCATGGTGCTGGCGCCGAACCTGATGATGATCGACTATGCACTGCGCCCGAACCTGCCCCCCGCGCAGATCGGGACCGAGGCCGATGCCTGGTCGCTGGACAACTTCCTGTATCTGGCGAACGAGGGGGTGCATCGCGCGATCTTCTTCAAGACCATCTGGGCCAGCGCCCTGGTCGCGGCGGTGACGCTGGTCGTCTGCTATCCCATCGCCTTCTGGATGGCGCAGCGCGCCACGCCGGGGCAGCTGTCCATCGCGCTGATGCTGGTCATCATCCCCTTTTTCATCAACGAGGTGCTGCGCACGCTGGCCTGGTTCATCCTGCTGGCCTATCGCGGGCCGCTAAACGCGGCGCTGCAGGGGATCGGGCTGATCGATGCGCCGATCCGCTGGCAGGGCGATGGCGGCGTGCTGGCGGGGATGGTCTATGCCTATATCCTGTTCATGCTGCTGCCGATCTACAACGCGATCGAAAGCCTGGACCGGTCGCAGCTAGAAGCCGCGCGTGACCTGGGCTCGCCTACTTGGCGGACGCATTGGCGGGTGGTCATTCCGCATGCCAAGGCGGGCATTGCCACGGGCTGCGTCTTCACCTTCATGCTGGCCGCCGGATCCTATGTGGCGCCAGCGCTGCTAGGGTCGCCCGGCAGCCGCTGGTTCACCGAGATCATCTATAACTGGTTCTTCGAAGGCGGCGACTGGAACCGCGGCGCGGCCTATGCGCTGACGCTGCTGGTTCTGTGCCTGGCCGTGGTTCTGGTCACGCTGCGCATCGCGCGGGTCAACCTGACGGATGTGGCGAAATGATGGCGGACCGGATCTTTCGCGGGCTGTTCGTCCTCTATTTGCTGGCTTTCGTCGCCTACCTGTTCGCGCCGCTGCTGATCATGGGGGTCGCGGCCTTCAACGAAAGCCGCTTTCCGACGGTGATCCCCTGGCAGGGCACCACGCTGGACTGGTTTTCCGCGATGTGGGCGGATGCGGCGATGTGGAAGGCGCTGTGGACCTCGGCCATCGTGGCGGTGCTGGTGGTGGTCGTGGCGCTGCCGGTGGGCACGGCTGCCGCATTGGTGCTGACGACGCTGCATTCGCGCGCGCGCAGCGTGGCCTATGCGGTGATGGTCTCGCCCCTGCTGACGCCGGGGGTGGTGATCGGGATTTCCACCCTGATCCTGTGGCGGCAGGTGGGCATCGGCGGCGGGATCGCGCTGATCGTGGTGGCGCAGACGACCTTCATCATCTGCTATGTGATGCTGATGGTGATGGCGCGTCTGCAACGGTTCGACCGCACGCAAGAGGAAGCGGCCCTTGGCCTGGGCGCGTCGCGGGTGATGGTCTTCCGCCGAGTGCTGCTGCCCTTCCTGCGGCCGGCGCTGCTGGCATCCGGGGGGCTGGCGATCCTGCAATCGGTGGAAAACTACAACACCACCCTGTTCGTGCGCGGCTTCGAGACGCCCCTGACCGTCTTCATCGCCACCAAGGTCCGCACCGGCCTTACGCCTGCCGTCAACGCCCTGGCCCTGGTCATCATCGCGGCCACCGTGATCGGCGCCATCGCCTGGGAAATCGCGCGGCGGCGGCAGCTTACAGCGCAGCCGCGTCCCTGATCGGGCTGCGCGACATCTGCGCCACCGCGTCCCGCAACCGCTTGGCCAGGGGCGACAGGGGCCGGCGCTTCAGATCCAGCAGGAAATAGGGCGACACGCGGATCGGCCTGGGGGTCGGGATGATGGTGAAGCCCGCCCCCACGGGCGGCTGGATCAGAAGCTCTGCCACCTCGTGCGAGACGGGCGTGATCGCGTTCGTCTGCGCCAGATAGGCGATGGTCAGCAAAAGCGAGGGGCTGTTCACGATATTGGCCGGCTCGGACAGGCCCACGCCGGCGAAGGCCGCCAGGGTCGCCTCGCGGATCGGGGCGCCGCGCTGCTGCATGATCCATTCCTGGCCGGCCAGTTCGGTCAGCGTGACCAGTTGCGCCCGGGCAAGCGGGTGATCCGCACGCGCCATCAGCGCCACCTTTTCATCCGACATGGGCAGGATGTTGAAGCTGTCGCTGTCGAAATCCGGCAGGATGCGGCCCAGAACGAAGTCCATTTCCCCCGCCGCCAATTGCATCAGCAACTCGCGCGAGGGCATCACGTCCACGGTGATGTCGGCGCCGGGGCTTTCTTCCTTGATGCTGCGGATGGCGGTGACAAGATAGCTGATCGCAGGCCCCGTCACCGCGCCGACCCGCACCGATCCGGCATAGCCGCCGCGCAGGGCGTTCACGTCGGCCTCGATGCTGGCCATCTCGCGCAGGATGACGCGGGCGCGCCGCAGGACGGCGGTGCCGATCTCGGTCGGGTCCATCCCCTTGGGCTGGCGGATGAACAGGGCGGCGCCGACCTGGCGTTCCGCATCGGCCAGCATCCGGGATGCGGCGGGTTGGGTCATGGCCAACTGGTCGGCCGCCATCTGCAACTGGCCATGCAGGGCGATTTCATGGACCAGTCTAAGCTGGGCAGGTTTGAGCGCGCGAAATGACATATCTATCTGGGTATGCAGGGTGTCTATTTTCTCATTTTACCGTCATGCCACCTTTGCGCTACATCTTTCTGACCTTTGGAGGATGCGCGGCCAACGATGCCGCGCGCAGGGAGGATACAGATGACGTTCAGAACCGCTGCGGTCGCATTGGCGATCGGGGTATCGTGGCTTGCGACCGGCGCGATGGCCGAAACCATCGGCATTGCCATGCCGACGAAATCTTCGGCCCGCTGGATCGACGACGGCAACAACATGGTCAAGCAGTTGCAGGAAGCGGGCTACGAGACCGACCTGCAATATGCCGAAGATGACATCCCGAACCAGCTGGCCCAGGTCGAGAACATGATCACCAAGGGCGTCAACGTCCTGGTGATCGCCGCCATCGACGGCACGACCCTGTCGAACGCCCTGGAAAACGCCGCTGCCGCCGACATCAAGGTCATCGCCTATGACCGCCTGATCCGCGGGTCCGAGCATGTCGACTATTACGCGACCTTCGACAACTTCAAGGTCGGCGTCCAGCAGGCGACCACGCTGGTGGACGGGCTGAAGGAACGTTTCCCGGACGTGAAGCCCTGGAACGTGGAACTGTTCGGCGGCAGCCCCGACGACAACAACGCCTTCTTCTTCTATGACGGCGCGATGTCCGTGATCCAGCCGCTGATCGACGACGGATCCATCGTGATCGGTTCCGGCCAGACCGGCATGGAAACCGTGGGCACGCTGCGTTGGGATCCGGCGGTTGCGCAGTCACGGATGGATAACCTTCTGTCGTCGAACTATGCCGACAAGCAGGTGCATGGCGTGCTGTCGCCCTATGACGGGCTGTCCATCGGCATCCTGTCGTCGCTGAAGGGCGTGGGCTATGGGTCGGGCGACATGCAGATGCCGATCGTGACCGGCCAGGACGCCGAGATCCAGTCGGTCAAGTCCATCGAGGCGGGCGAGCAGTATTCGACCATCTTCAAGGATACCCGCGAACTGGCCCGCGTCACCGTGGGCATGGTCGATGCCGTCCTGAAGGGCAGCGAGCCAGAGATCAACGACACCGAGACCTATGACAACGGCGTCAAGGTCGTGCCGTCCTATCTGCTGGAGCCGCTGCCGGTGACAAAGGAAAACTGGCGCGAGGTCCTGGTCGATTCCGGCTATTACACCGAAGACCAGCTGAAGTGATGCTTGCGGGGCGGGCCCAAGGGTTCCGCCCCCCAGCCGACCGGCACCTTGGGAGGGGATGCGAATGACGAAGCTGAGACATATGCTGACCGTTGCCGCGATGGCGATGGCGGTTCCGCTGGCTGCGGTCGCGGCCGACGAGAAGGTGGGCATCTCGATGCCCGAGAAGGTCACCGCGCGCTGGGTCGCCGACGGTGAAAACATGGTCAAGCAGTTCCAGGAAGCTGGCTATCAGACCGACCTGCAATATGCCAATGACGACATCCCGGCGCAGCTGAGCCAGATCGAGAACATGATCACGACCGGCTCGAAGGTGCTGGTCATCGCGGCCCTGGACGGCACGACGCTGTCGAACGCGCTGGAAAACGCGGCTGCGTCCGACATCAAGGTCATCGCCTATGACCGCCTGATCCGCGAAACGCCGAATGTCGATTATTATGCCACCTTCGACAACTTCAAGGTCGGCGTGATGCAGGGCACTTCCCTCGTGGAAGGCCTGAAGGAACGCTTCCCGGACCAGAAGCCCTGGAACGTCGAGTTGTTCGGCGGCAGCCCGGACGACAACAACGCCTATTTCTTCTATGACGGCGCCATGAGCGTGCTGCAGCCGCTGATCGATGCGGGCGATATCGTGATCCCCTCGGGGCAGATGGGCCTGGACACGGTCGGCACGCTGCGTTGGGACGCGGCCACGGCGCAGTCGCGGATGGACAACATCCTGTCCGCGAATTACGGCGACA
>JAPSIP010000160.1 GCA_031178645.1 Paracoccus sp. (in: a-proteobacteria)
CCCACGGGCACCGCAATCCCCGGCAGCCCGTGGGCCTGGACAAGCAGGGCCTGCCGCTGGGGCTGCAGATGTTCGGCAAGCCCTTCGAGGAAGGCGAGTTGCTGAACCACGCGCTTGTCCTGGAACGCGCCGCCGGATTTGTGGCAAAGCCCGGTCGCTGGTGGTAGGGTCGCCCCAGTGGCATATCCAGGAGGCGTGATGCGCGGCTGTCTGATCCTTTCGGTGCTGGCGCTTGCCGGCTGTGGCGAACATTTGGGCTGGAACCCGAACTACAATTTCGGCCCGACCCGCTATGGCGAATACCGCGCCACGCGCGAGGCAGCCCTGGTGACCAACGTGGAGTCACCCAAGACCATACCCGTCGCACGGCCCTTCTATGCCCCCACCGGCGCCGATATCGCGGGCCAAAGCCCCGTGCCGATCCCGCCCACGATGGGGGTCAACCGCGTCCGCGTGGTCAAGAAGGTCCAGACGGCCCCGGCGCCGCGCGCGAACGCCCCGGTGGTGATCGTGCCCCAGTCCATGCGGACGGGCGACCAGCCCCCGCTGTGAACGCGGGCTTTCCCAGCCCCAACCACGGCGACCGCCGGGGTCAGCGCCCCGAGCTGATCGTGCTGCATTATACCGGCATGGCCGATACGGCCGAGGCGCGCGCGCGGCTGTGCGATCCCCTGGCCGAGGTCAGCGCGCATTGGTTGGTCCATGAGGATGGCCGTGCCGAGGCCTTGGTCCCCGAGGATCGCCGCGCTTGGCACGCGGGCGCAGGATCCTGGCAGGGGCGCAACGACGTCAATTCCCGCTCCATCGGGATCGAGATCGCCAATCCCGGCGACCGCCCCTTTCCCCTGCGCCAGATGGACGGGCTGGCCTGCCTTCTGCGTCAGGTCATGGCCCGCTGGCCGATCGGCCCACAATGCGTGATCGGCCATTCCGACATGGCCCCCGGCCGCAAGATCGACCCCGGCCCCCGCTTCGACTGGACCCGCCTTGCGCACGAAGGTCTGGCGCTGCCTGCGGGGCAGGGGCCCGACCTGCCGCTGGCCCCCAGCCTCGACCGTATCGGCTATCCCCCGGTGGACCCGGACACCCGCCTGGCCGCGTTCCGCCTGCGTTTCCGCCCCTGGGCACGCGGCCCCGAGGCTCAGGCCGACCGCCGTTGCGCCGCCTTCGTAGCGGCACTGACGGCGCCGCAGGCCGCACCCGCGCGTCTGGCCGATCAAGCCTGACAAACCCGCCCGCAGCACCGTTTCCGACGCGCGATATTTTTTCAGCAAGGCCCGAAATTTCCGCTTGCGCCCCCCCGCAGCTTTGCCTAAACACCGCCCCACGCCACCTGGCACAGACAGGGCGGCGCGAAAAAGTGGCCCGTTCGTCTATCGGTTAGGACGTCAGGTTTTCAACCTGAAAAGAGGGGTTCGACTCCCCTACGGGCTGCCACTTCCTCCCCTTTCGTGACATGACAAAGCTCCGCCCGCGTGGTTGCTTTTGCCTTGATGCCCATTGCGATGATGCGTCGGTCAGGGTTGTCCCTGCCGAAAACAGCGACCTGTTGGCCTGCCCTTGAACAACGCAAAAACCCCCTGCGCGTCGGGACGCACAGGGGAAGGACGTTGTCAAAAGGATGGTTGCGTCAGCTGCAGCCGCTGGTTCCGCCGCAGGTGTTGCACTTCATGCAGGTGCCGTTGCGGACCAGGGTATAGTTGCCGCATTCGCCGCAGGGATCGCCTTCATAGCCCTGCATCCGGGCCTTGGTGCGCAGGTCGATTGTCACACCCTCGCCGGCGACAATGGCGGTCGTCGAGACGCCCGACTGAAGAACCATCAGATCCTGGGGCAGACGCTTGCGCAGGTATCCCGCGCTGCTGATCTGCTTCAGCATGGTCAGGGACTTCAGCTCGGCCTGCTCGCTGACGGGGGTGACGTTCAGCCCCTCGCGTTCGCCTCCGCCCATGTCATCGAAGCGTGCGCCCTCGGGCTTCACATGGGCCAGGTCCGTGCGGTCCAGATAGGACACCGCCAGTTCGCGGAAGACATAATCCAGGATCGAGGTCGCGTTCTTGATGCTGTCATTGCCCTGCACCATGCCCGCAGGTTCGAAGCGGGTGAAGGTGAAGGCGTCCACGAATTCCTCCAGCGGGACGCCGTATTGCAGGCCCACGGACACGGCGATGGCGAAGTTGTTCATCATCGCCCGGAAGCCCGCGCCTTCCTTGTGCATGTCGATGAAGATCTCGCCCAGCTTGCCGTCGTCATATTCGCCGGTGCGCAGATAAACCTTGTGCCCGCCCACGACCGCCTTTTGGGTATAGCCCTTGCGGCGCTGCGGCAGCTTTTCGCGGTGGCTGCGCACAGCCTCCTTGACGATGATCCGCTCGACGATCTTCTCGGCGATGACGGCTGCCTTTTCCTGGGCGCTGCCGGTGGCGAGAATCTCCTCGGCCTCCTCGTCATCCTCGACCAGGGCGGCGGCCAGGGGCTGGGACAGCTTGGACCCGTCGCGATAAAGCGCATTGGCCTTGATGCCCAGCGACCAGGACAGCTCGTATGCCGCAAGCGCGTCGGCGATCGTCGCGCTGTTCGGCATGTTGATGGTCTTGCTGATCGCGCCCGAGATGAAGGACTGCGCCGCCGCCATCATGCGGATGTGGCTTTCGACCGACAGATAACGCTTGCCGGTCTTGCCGCAGGCATTGGCGCAGTCGAAGACCGGCAGGTGTTCGGCCCGCAGATGCGGCGCGCCTTCCAGCGTCATGGTGCCGCAGACATGGTCGTTGGCCGCGTCGATCTGGGCGCGGGTAAAGCCCAGGTGGCGCAGCAGGTCGAAGGTCGGATCGGCCAGCTTGTCCGCCGGAATGCCCAGCGTGCCCTTGCAGAAATCCTCGCCCAGGGTCCACTGGTTGAAGACGAAGCGGATGTCGAAAGCGGTGGCGAGCGATGCCTCGATCTTCTCGATCTCGGCCAGGCCGAAGCCGTGGCCTGCAAGCGCGGTGTGGTTGAGCCCGGGGCAGTTGCCAAGGGTGGCGTGGCCTACGGCATGGGCCACGATCTCCTCGATCTGGGCGGGGGCATAGCCAAGGGTCGCCAGGGCGGCCGGAACGGACTGGTTGATGATCTTGAAGTAACCGCCGCCTGCCAGCTTCTTGAACTTGACCAGGGCGAAGTCCGGCTCGATCCCGGTGGTGTCGCAGTCCATCACCAGGCCGATGGTGCCGGTCGGCGCGATCACCGTCACCTGTGCGTTGCGATACCCGTGATCCTCTCCCAAGGCCAGGGCCTCGTCCCAGGCCTGCCGCGCGATGGCCACCAGCCGGGCGTCGGGGCAGTTGTCCCCGTCCAGTTCCACCGGTGCCACGTTCACGGCCTGATAGGCGCCGGTGCCGTGGGCCGCCGCCCGGTGGTTGCGGATCACCCGCAGCATGTGGTTGGCGTTCCGGGCATAGCCAGGGAAGGTGCCCAGTTCGGCCGCCATCTCGGCGCTTGTCGCATAGGCCACGCCGGTCATCACCGCAGTCAGAGCACCACACAAGGCGCGGCCCTGCTCGCTGTCGTAACCCAGGCCCATGTTCATCAAGAGCCCGCCGATATTGGCATAGCCCAGGCCCAGCGTGCGGAAGTCATAGCTGCGCTGCGCGATTTCCTTGGACGGGAACTGCGCCATCAGCACGCTGATCTCTAGCGTCACCGTCCACAGCCGCGTGGCGTGGACATAGGCGTCGGCGTCGAACCGGCCATCCGCGAAGAAGGTCAGCAGGTTCATCGAGGCCAGGTTGCAGGCCGTGTCGTCCAGGAACATGTATTCGCTGCACGGATTGGACCCGCGGATCGGTCCGTCCTCGGGGCAGGTGTGCCAGGCGTTGACCGTATCGTGGAACTGGATGCCGGGATCGGCGCAGGCCCAGGCGGCGTGGCCGATCTGGTCCCACAACTCGCGCGCGCTAATGGTTTTGGCGACGCTGCCGTCGGTGCGGCGGATCAGTTCCCACGGCGCATCGTCGCGCACGGCTTGCAGGAACGCATCCGTCACCCGGACCGAGTTGTTCGAGTTCTGGCCCGAGACGCTGACATAGGCTTCCGAATCCCAGTCCGTGTCATAGGTCGGGAATTCGATGCTGTCGAAGCCCTGGCGCGCGTATTGCAGCACGCGGTTGACATAGGTTTCCGGGATCATCGCGCGCTTGGCGGCGCGGATCGCGGATTTCAGCGCGTCGTTCCGGGCCGGGTCCGTTTCGCCGTCGCCCTCGCGGATCGCGGCGAAGATGTCGTTCAGCCGCGCCTCATGCGCCTTGGACCCGGCGACAAGGGACGCGACCTTCTGTTCCTCGATGACCTTCCAGTTGATGAAGGCCTCGATATCGGGGTGATCCATGTCGCAGATCACCATCTTGGCCGCGCGCCGCGTGGTGCCGCCCGACTTGATCGCACCCGCCGCCCGGTCGCCGATCTTCAGGAACCCCATCAGGCCCGACGACTTGCCGCCCCCGGACAGCCGTTCCCCCTCGCCACGCAGGGACGAAAAGTTGGTGCCCGTCCCCGAGCCATACTTGAATAGCCGCGCCTCGCGGACCCCAAGGTCCATGATGCCGCCCTCGTTC
>JAPSIP010000161.1 GCA_031178645.1 Paracoccus sp. (in: a-proteobacteria)
GGCCCAGGCCATCCTGGCCCAGATGCGCGGCTGATTGACCGCCCCCGCCTTCCGCGCCAGTCTGGCCGAAACGGGGGACGGATGGCGGACGATCACGGCATATCCCAGAAGGCCCACAACGACCTGGTGCTGTCCTTCCTGGCAGTCAGGCGGGCGATTGGGGGCCTGGGCTTCTTCCTGCCCCTGGCGCTGCTGGCCTATGGCCTTGCGACGGGGGAACTGCTGCCCAGCATCTCGGCCGCCTATTATTCACCCATGCGAGAGATCTTCGTGGGCAGCCTGATCGCACAAGCCGTATTTCTCTGGAGCTACGAGGGCTTTCGCCCCGACGCAGGCGACCTTGTCACCGACAAGGGAACCGCGCGCGTGGCGGCCGTTGCCATCGCCCTTGTGGCCCTGGTGCCGACCAGCCCGGACGCGGTTCAGCCCCAGGGCGCGGGCTGTACCCTTCTGCAATGCCTGGCCGACCGCGCAGGCCTATCATCGCTGGTCCATCTGGGCGCGGCGGCAGTGTTCTTCGGGGCGCTTGCAGTCTATTGCCTCGTCCTCTTCACCAAGGGGGCCGTGGACAGCCCGGAGAAGGATGCCTCGAACCGCATCTACCGCCTTTGCGGCTGGACGATCATCGCCAGCATCGGCCTGATCGGCTTGATGTTCGTGACAGGCCTCGATGACCGGCTGGCGGGCCTGCGCCCGGTCTTCTGGCTGGAAACCATCGCGACCTTTGCCTTTGCGACAAGCTGGATGGTCAAGGGCGACGCCCTGCGCCCGCTGGTGCGCGGGGTTGCGGCGCTGCGCTAGCCGCTTCTTCGTTGCTCAAATACCCCGCCGACCCTGCCGCCCGCGCGGTCAGTCGTTGATGTCGCGGTCCCAGACGCGCCTTTCGCCCCGACTGGTCGGCCAAAGGCGGCGGAACAGCAGCCAGGCCAGGGCCACAGCAGCGCAGTCACCACCAGCGTCAGCGGCAGGCCCGCCGACCACAGCCCCGCCAGCATCAGGATCCCCATCAGCCCGACCGCGGCCGCCAGCCCCATGAAGGCCCAGCCCGGCACCAGAAGCTCGACCCCCGCCAGCACAAAGGCGGCGATCAGCCACCACCAGCCGTTCATGACGACGACCGCCCGCGCAGCAACCCGAAAGCGTCGGTAAAGGCGTCAAGCGCCGCCGCCGGGACCAGCACGACCTGCTTGCCGTGGCCCTTGCCGATATCGGCCAAGGCCTCGACCTGCTTCAGGGCCACCTGGTATTGCGCGGCCTCAAGCCCGTTCTTCGAGATCGCCTGGGCGATGGCGGCGGTGGCATAAGCCTCGGCATCGGCCAGCACGCGCTTGGCCTTGGCCAGTTGCTCGGCCGCGTAAAGCTCGCCATCGGCGGCCAGTTCGACGGCGCGGCGCTTGCCCTCGGCCTCGGTCACCTGGGCGCGGCGGGCGCGTTCGGCGTTCAACTGCTGCAGCATGGCGGCGCGGGTGGCCTGGTCAAGGTTCACGTCCAGGATCTCGGCCCGCGTGACCTCGATCCCCCAGTCGTCCACGACATTGGCCAGCGATTCGCGGATCCGGGTGATCAACTGGGCGCGGTTCGACTGCACCCCGTCCAGTTCCATCGTGCCGATTTCCGACCGCACGATCCCGGTGACCGTGGTGGCGATGGCCGCGTCGATGTCGCGGATGCGGTAAACGGTCTTTTCCGGTTCGATGATGCGATAGAAGACGCTGGTTTCCACCTGCACCAGCACGTTGTCGGCGGTGATCGCATCCTGGCTGTTGGTCGGCAACTGCCGTTCGAGGATCGAGATCCGATGCGCCACCCGGTCCAGGAAGGGCACCGTCAGGTTGATGCCCGGCCCCAGCACAGCGTGCAGGCGCACGAACCGTTCGACCACGTATTTCTCGGACTGCGGGACGATCTTCACGGCCGACGTCACCGCCAGAAGGATCACGACGGCCACGACGATCAGGGCAAGGTTCTGGACGATCAGGCTGCCGAAGTCGTCCATCGCATTCCCCTTACTCCGCCGCGACCGCCGACCCGGCCCGGCCGCCCGCATCCAGCACGGCCAGCGTGCGAATCACCCGCCCGATCCGGCTTGCCACGTCGGCAAAGCGGTCGTTCGGGGTGATCGTCTTTTCGTCCATGTAGAGCGACCGGTCGATCTCGAGCTGCACAACATGGACGTTGTGGCCGGGCCTGCCATAGGCCGAACAGATATAGGCACCGGCAAAGGGCGAGTTGCGCCTGATTCGCCAGCCCTCGGCCTCGACCGCCGCGATGATCGCGTCCGAAACCCGGGCCGAGGCCGAAAGCCCGTGGCGGTTGCCCAGCACCATGTCGGGGCGCTGCCCGTGCAGGTGGTTCAGCGCGTCATGGGGCATGGAGTGCATGTCGATCAGGATCGCCTGCCCGAACCGCGCCCGCGCCTCGGCGATCAGGGCGGCAAGCGCCAGGTGATAAGGCCGCCAATAGGCGTCGATGCGGCGCTCGGCCTCGGTCCGGTCGATCGGGCGTTCCAGAATCGCGCGGCCTTGCGACACGACGCGGGGAATCACGCCAAGGCCCGCCAGGGTCCGCTGGTTCAGCGGATGGCGGGGCACGCCGCGCACCACAAGGGGGTCGATCTCGTCCGGCGCACGGTTCAGATCCACGATGGCGCGCGGCACCTGCGCGCGGATCGTCACCGCACCGAAGGACGGGGCGCAGGCGATCAACTGGTCCACGAAGGCATCTTCGGACGAGCGCAGCGTTTCGGCGGGCAGCCTTGTTCCTTCCAGGAACCAGCCGGGATAGATGCGGCCGGAATGGGGCGACCCGAAGATCACGCCACTGGCCCAGAACTCGGGCCGGTCAATCAGCACAGGCAGATCGGATTCGGTCAAGACAGACCCCGGCAGGCATTTCCGTTCCGCCCATATAAGCGCCAATTTTCATGCTGCGATAGGGCTTGAAACCCCCAAAGCCCCCCTATATAGACACGCGGACCGAAGGCGGTTCAGGATGTTTCCTTAAGGAAGCAAAGGGAATCACCAAGGGAACGGGCGGTTAGCTCAGCGGTAGAGCACTACGTTGACATCGTAGTGGCCACTGGTTCGATCCCAGTACCGCCCACCATGATTTCGCCGCCCCCGGCAGCTACGTCGGGGGTATTTCGTTTTCCTGCGGCTGCGAGCCGCGTGATGGAGAAAAACCGATGAAGGTTCGCAATTCGCTCCGCTCGCTCAAGAGCCGGCACCGCGACTGCCAGGTCGTGCGCCGCAAGGGCCGCATTTACGTGATCAACAAGACCAACCGCCGCTTCAAGGCCCGCCAGGGCTGATCCGGCGCGATCACAGCGAAAACGAAACAACCCGCCCGAACCGGCGGGTTTTTTCATGGCCAGAGGAAATGCGCCGAAATTAACGCTTTCTTAAGATCATGCTTGGTTAATTGCCCGCAGCGGTTGTATCGCTGACCTGTAATCAGTGCCCAGGGTGTCTTCATGTTCGTGCTTGCCAGTCTGATGGCGCTTGCGGCCGCCGGTGCGGCGCTTGACTTGACGGCAAGCAGCCATGACCCCGACGAAGATGACGGGGATGCTATCGGGCCGATCCAAGGCAGCGACGAGGCGCCACGAATCGGTGATGTCAGTCCGGACGCCGAGGAGGGCGGGGAAGAGCCCCTTGACTGGCCCAAGCCCGATCCGCTGCCCGAACCGACGGAACCGGCTAATCCCTTGCCCATTCCCGAAGGGCCGCTTGGCGATGACCTGATCGAGGGCAGCGCCGAGGATGATGAGATTCAGGGCGGATCGGGCAACGACACCATCTTCGCGGGCGAAGGAAATGACTGGGTCCAGGGCGACGGCACCTTCGACCCATCTGGCTGGGACGAGATTCATGGCGGCGCGGGTGATGATTCGCTGGCGGGGCAGGGTGGCGACGACCTGGTCTGGGGGGACGAGGGCGACGATACGATCCAAGGCGGCGAAGGAGACGACACGCTGTTCGGCGGCGCGGGCAACGACTGGGTGGCAGGACATGACGGCGACGACGTCCTGATCGCGGGCGGGGGCGGCGACGACCTTGACGGCGGGAGGGGCAACGACCTGCTGGTGGGCGACGACGATCCCCGGACTGTCTGGATGCATGGTGGCGAAGGCGACGACAGCCTGATGCCCGGTGCGGGCGACTTCGCGGAAGGGCAGGGTGGCGCGGATCAATTCGTCCTGCGACAACGGGGCGAGGAATTGCCGGTGATCGCCGATTTCGATGCCCGGGAAGACCAGTTGATCCTGCATCTGCCGGATAGCCTGGCGCAGGATGCCCGAATCGACCTGACGCCCGATGGGGACGGCACGGTGCTGGTGACGGTGAACGGCGATCCGATCGCACGGATGCTGCAGGGCGGCGGCTTGGCTGCGGGCGATATCCTGGTCGTCAGGCTGCCTGGCTGAAGCCGCACCCCTTTCCAACGCGATCCATTTCCTGTATGGGCGCGCATCCGATCCCCTTTGCCGGGGCGGACACTCCACGGGCCAGTGCTGGACGACATCCCGGCCTGCGCCATAACCCCTTTCCTGAAAGGAGACCC
>JAPSIP010000162.1 GCA_031178645.1 Paracoccus sp. (in: a-proteobacteria)
CTGGCCTATCTGGGCTATCTGGCGGGGCACGAGACCATCGCCGACACCACGGCCGATCCAGCCTTTGCCGGTTTCGTGCGCCGGCTGTGGCGGGATGAGATCATCCCGGCCCTGACGCCCCCGCCCGGCGAGGATCTGGGCGCCTATGCCGACGCGCTGGCCGCGCGCTATGCCAACCCGGCGATCCGGCACCGGACCTGGCAGATCGCGATGGATGGCAGCCAGAAGCTGCCGCAGCGGATCCTGGGCACCATCGCGGAAAGCCGAACGGCCGGGCGGGCGGTGCCAGGGCTGACGCTCGCGGTGGCGGCCTGGATGCGATATACTTCGGGCCGCGACGAAACCGGCCAGCCGATCGAGGTCAAGGATCCCCTGGCCGCGCGCCTTGCGGCGCTGTGGCGCGACGATCCGGCGCAAACGGTGGCCGGGTTCCTGGCCCTGGTCGAGGTGTTCCCACCCGCGCTGCGCGACGATGCGGGCTTCGCGGCGGACCTGACGGCGGCGCTGTCGGGGCTGATGACTGACGGTGCAAGGGCAATGGTGGCGGGCCGCATCGCCGCCTGACATCGAAGGGGGCAAGGGCTTCGGCCCTCGCCCGCCATGGTCACGCCTTTTCCGCCACGGCCTGTTGCACCAAGGCGCCGCGATGGCGGATGACCTTGCGGCTGAGGTCATGGCCCGCCGCGATGGCCTTGGCGCAATCCGCGCCCGACAGGCTGGCCGCCAGATAGCCCGCGTTGAAGCTGTCGCCTGCCGCCGTGCTGTCCACCGGCGTCTCCGGCGGCAAATCGGTGATGGTGCCCGATCCCTCGGCCCCGCCGAAGCGGATCGGCCCGCCGCCATTCTTGACCACCACCTGCCCCGCCCCAAGCGCCAGATAGCGCGCCACGGTCGCCTGCGGATCGGCATCGCCGAAATGAGTGGCTTCATCGTCGAAACTGGGCAGAACCAGATCGGCACCTGCGGCGGCATCGCTGATCCCCTGACGCATCGTGTCACCGTCGGTCCACAGGCGCGGGCGCAGGTTCGGGTCGAAGACGATCCGCGTACCCGTCGCCTTGGCCTGGGCCAGGGCAGTCAGCAGGTTCGCCCGGCCCTCGGGCGGAAGGATCGCCACCGTGATCCCCGAGAAATAGGCGACCGTCGCACCGTCAAGCGCCGCGTCCAGAGCCGCCGGATCGTCGGCCAGCCGCTTTGCCGCCGAGGTATCGCGCCAATAGGCGAAGCTGCGCTCGCCGTCCTTCAGGCTGATGGCGTAAAGCCCGATCTCGCGATCCGGGTCGCGGCCGACATGGGCGGTGCCGATGCCTTCGGCTGCCAGAAAATCCACCATCTGCTGCGAAAAGGCGCCTGTCCCCACGCGCGACAGGTAATCGACCTGCCAATCCGCGCCCAGCAACCGGCGCAGATACCAGGCCGTGTTCAGCGTGTCGCCGGCGATCCCCAGCCGCCACAGGCCGGGCTGGTCCGACTGGCCCAGTTCGACCATCGCCTCTCCGATGGACAGGATGCGCATCAGGCGGCCCGATGCTTGCGCGACAGCGCGAGTTCCACGCCCCGCAGTTCGGCCAGTCCCTTGAGGCGACCGATCGCAGGATAGCCCGGCTGGCCGCCGCGGCCGATGTCGTCCAGGATGTCCTGGCCGTGGTCGGGGCGCATGGGGATGCGCCAGTCCTCGCGTCCTGCCGCGTGGCGGCGTGCTTCCTCGGCCAGGACGGCGTCGATCAGGTCCACCATGTCGGTCTGCCCGCCCAGGTGTTCATCCTCGAAGAAGCTGGCGGGGACGGTATCCGTGTCGCGGCGGACGTTGCGCAGGTGCAGGAAATGCACCCGGTCGCCCAGCCGGCGCATCATGCCGGGCAGGTCGTTGTCGTGCCGCGCACCCAGCGAGCCAGAACAGAGCGTGATCCCATTCGCAGGAAGGTCCACCGCCGCCATGCGCTCGACATAGTCGGCCTCGGTGGACATGACGCGGGGCAGGCCCAGCAGCGGGAAGGGCGGATCGTCCGGGTGGCAGCACAGCCGCATTCCCAGATCCTGCGCGACGGGCGCCACCTGTTCCAGGAAGGCGTTGAAGTTGCGGCGCAGCACCGCGTCCGTCACCGGCGCATAGGTTTGCAGCAGGTCGCGCACATCGCCCATGGTCAGATGCTCGGCCGCGCCGGGCAGGCCGAAGACCACGTTTCCGGCAAGCTGCTGGCGCGCGCTGTCGTCCATTTCGGCAAAGCGGCGGGCGGCTGCCTCGCGGATGTCTTCCGGGAAATCCTCGGCCGCGCCGGGGCGTTCCAGGATGTGGATGTCGAAGGCCGCGAAGTCCGTCAGGTCGAAGCGCATGCAGCGCGCGCCATTGGGGCGGCGCCATTCCAGGTCGGTCCGCGTCCAGTCCAGCACCGGCATGAAGTTGTAGCAGATCACCCGGATCCCCGCCGCGTGCAGGTTCCGCATCGATTGGATCCAGTTCTGCACATGGCCCCGCCAGTCGCCGGTCTGGGTCTTGATCGCCTCGCTGACGGGCAGGCTTTCCACGACCTCCCACGCAAGCCCCGACGGTGCGCCGTCGCGCATCGAGGCAAGCTGGGCCTGGCGCAGGGCGATCTGTTCAGGCGACCAGACCTCTCCGGTCGGGACATGGTGCAGCGCCGTGACGACGCCCTGCACGCCGGCCTGCAGCATGTCGTCGATCGACACGCGGTCATTCGGGCCAAACCAACGCCAGGTATGTCTCATGGGGATCCTCTCATGCAGTGAAATAGTCAGGCTGGGCGGCTGCGATCTGCGGCACCTCGGTCAGCATCTGGCGCAGAAGGGCGCGCATCGCGGATTCGGCTGCGTCCGCGTCGCCACCGCGCAGCGCGTCCAGGATCTGCTGGTGCTGGCCGATGGTGAAGCTGCGGTCGAAGGCGCGCATCGACAGGTGGCGCAGCCGGTTCATCTGCGCCTTCAGCCGGTCGAGATCGGCCCAGACGGCTTCCTGCCCCGCCCCAAGCGCCAGCAGCTTGTGGAAGCGGTCGTCGGATTCAATGAAGTCCTCGACGTTTCCGTCCCGGTCGGCCTTGTGCTGCTTGGCGATCTCCTTGGCCATGCGGTCCAGGATGGCAACGGGACGGGCATTGGCGACAGCGCGGGCCAGATCGGCCTCGACCGCTTCGCGGATGAAGCGGGCGGACAGGACCGCCGCCACGGAAATCTTGCTGATATAGGTGCCCCGCTGCGGGCGGACCTCGGCCAGCCCGTCGCTGGCCAGGCGGATAAAGGCTTCCCGCACGGGCTGGCGGCTGATGCCGATGGCGGCCGCGACCTCGGTTTCGCTGATCCGCATTCCGGGGGGCAGGTCGCCCTGCTGGACGCGCTTGCGCAGCCAGTCATGCACCTGGGCCGAGGTGCTGGGCGCAATGGTGATGCGGGCGATGTCCATGAAGGCCTCCTGCCGCGTGTTCTATACCATACTTCCATACCAGTGAAGAGAAATGTCGGAGGCTTGTCGCCACGGCGGAAGGTGCGTGCAGGCACGCACCCTATGGGTTTGGCGCCTCGGAGGGCATGGTGGGCGTATCCGTTGCCTCGGCTTCGGGCGCCGGGCCGCTTTCCACCAGGCGGTTCTGGTCCCATTGGCCGGACGCGACTTCGCCGCTGGCATAGCGCATGACGCCCTGGCCCTGGCGCTTGCCGGCGACGAAGCTGCCTTCATAGCGGTCGCCGCTGGCATAGGTGGCCGTGCCATTGCCGTCGATCTCGCCGGCCTTCCAGCCGCCTTCATAGACAAAGCCGTCGGGCGTGGTCAGCTTGCCCTGGCCTTCGCGCAAGCCGTTCACGAAGCCGCCCGTGTAGACGGTGCCGTCGGCGTAGGTCGCCTGGCCTTCGCCGTGGCGCTGCCCGTCGGCCCATGCGCCGGTATAGACATAGCCGTCGGGATAGGTCATCCGGCCCTGGCCGTGGTTGCGGGCGTTCCTGAAGCCGCCTTCATAGACCATGCCATTGGCATAGGTGGCCTTGCCCTCGCCCTCGATCGCGCCCTGGGACCACTGGCCGTCATAGGTCGCGCCGTCGGGATAGGTGATCTTGCCCCGGCCGTCGGGGCGGTCGGCCTTCATCTGGCCCTGATAGATCGAGCCGTCCGGATAGGTGATCTGGCCCTCGCCCTCCATCCGGCCCTCGACCCAGGAACCGATATAGACATAGCCGTCGGTGCCGGTGAAGGTGCCCTGCCCGTGGCGGCGGTCGGACTTGAAGCTGCCCTCATAGACATCGCCATTGGCATAGGTGGCGATCCCCTGCCCTTCGCGCCGGCCGTTCAGCATCTGCCCTTCGTAGCGGTCGCCCGAGCCCTGGACCAGCACGCCCGTTCCCGACATCTGCCCCGCCGACCAGATGCCGTCATAGACCAGCCCGTCGGCCATGGTCAGCTTGCCCTTGCCGGCGCGCTGCCCGGCCAGCATCCCGCCTTCATAGACCGCACCATCGGGATAGGTGATCTTGCCCTGCCCTTCCTTGACGCCCGCGTTCCAGTCGCCTTCGTAGCGATAGCCGTTGGGCTGGGTCAGCACGCCCTTA
>JAPSIP010000163.1 GCA_031178645.1 Paracoccus sp. (in: a-proteobacteria)
TCCAAGTAAAGTTATCGCGGCCTCGGCCATCCTCATGTTCGACAAACTGGTGATAAAGCTGTTGTGCAAGCGCGCCCATCGGCGTGTCCGCCCCGGCCGAGGACGCCGCCGCCTGCGACAGGTTCAGGTCCTTGAGCATCAGTTCGGCGGCAAAGCCGGGCTTGTAGTCATTGTCGGCGGGCGATTTCGGGCCGACGCCCGCCGCCGGGCAATAGGCGTTCATGGACCAGCTATAGCCGGACGAGGTGGACACCACGTCGAACATCTTCTGCCGGTCCAGGCCCAGCTTGTCGGCAAGGGCGAATGCCTCGCAGGTGGCGATCATGGTGACGCCCAGGATCATGTTGTTGCAGATCTTGGCTGCCTGTCCCGCGCCCGATGCCCCGCAATGGACGGCCTTCTGGCCCATGATGTCGAACAGCGGACGGACGGTCGCGAAGGCATCATCCGTGCCGCCCACCATGAAGGTCAGGGTGCCTGCCTGCGCGCCGCCGATCCCGCCGGACACGGGCGCGTCAAGCGCGGCCAGTCCCGCCGCCTGCGCCTGCTGGGCCACCGCGCGGGCGCTGTCCACGTCGACGGTGGAGCAGTCGCAAAGCACCGCACCAGGCTTCATGGCCGGGATCACCTGGTCGGCCACAGTCCGCAGGATCTGGCCATTGGGCAGCATGGTGATGACCACGTCGGCATCCGTCACGGCCGCCGTGGCGCTGTCGGCCAGGGTCAGGCCTTCGGGGCGGGCGGCGGTATCGAAGCCCGTCACCTGATGCCCCGCCTGCGCCAGGTTCAGGGCCATCGGCGCGCCCATGTTGCCAAGCCCGATGAATGCGATCTTCATGCCCGTTCCTCCCAATCCAGTTCGTTCGGCCCAAGGGGCGCCAGCAGCGCCGCGACATTGTCGGGGCTGGCATCGGCCATCCACTTGGGCTTGCGGTCCTTGTCGATGATCTGCGCCCGCACGCCTTCCAGGAAATCGGTGTCCTGCGTCGCGCGATAGGTAAAGCGGTATTCGCGTGCCAGCGAATCCTGCATCCGCGCATCCTCACGTGCCGCCCGCACCATTGCCAGACCCGCCGCCATCGACAGGGGCGAATTGGCGTGGAGGATCTTCAGCACCTGCGCGTTGCCGTCTTCCTCGAGCGCGTCGATGATGTCGGGCACCGTTTCCTTGGCAAAGGGCGACAGATCCATCGTGCGCAGGGGGGCGGTGGGGGCGTGTGCGCCCTCGATCAGGGAGATGTCACCGGTTTCCTCCAGCCGGGCGATCAGGTCGGGCCATTCGCTTTCGGTGATATAAGCGTCGGCAAAGCCCGCATGGATCGCGTCGCCCGCGCCCATCCGCGCGCCGGTCAAGGCCAGGTATTCGCCGATCCGCCCCGGCGCGCGGGACAGAAGCCAAGTGCCGCCCACGTCGGGGATCAGGCCGATGCCGGATTCGGGCATGGCGATCTGGGTCGTGTCTCCCACGATGCGGTGGCTGGCGTGACCGCCCACGCCCACGCCACCGCCCATCACGAAGCCCTGCATGAAGGCCACGATGGGTTTCGGATAATCCGCGATGGCCGCGTTCATGCGGTATTCGTCGGCGAAAAACCGTTGCCCCGTCGCGTGTTCGCCGGCCAGCCCCGCGCGATAGACGGCTGCGATGTCGCCGCCCGCGCAGAAGGCGCGGTCGCCCTCGGCGTCGATGATGACAAGCGCCACGTCAGGGTCGTCGCGCCAGCCATCAAGCGTCCGGTAGATCGCCAGGGCCATCTCGTGGCTCAGCGCGTTCAGCGCCTTGGGCCGGGTAAAGGTGATGCGCCCGGCGCGGCCCAGCTTGCGGATGTTCAGGTCGTCCACGTTCTACCCCCGTTCGGCCAGCATCGCGCGCGCGACGATCAGGCGCATGATCTCGTTCGTGCCTTCCAGGATCTGGTGGACGCGCAGGTCGCGCACGATCTTCTCGATCCCGTAGTCGGCCAGATAGCCATAGCCGCCGTGCAGTTGCAGGCACTGGTTCGCGACCTCGAAGGCGCGGTCGGTGACATGCAGCTTGGCCATCGCGCAGAACTTGGTCGCATCCGGGGTGCGGCTGTCAAGCTTCCAGGCCGCCTGGCGCAGGAAGATGCACGAGGATTGCAGCGCCGTTTCCATCTCG
Source organism: Paracoccus sp. (in: a-proteobacteria) (assembly GCA_031178645.1). Taxonomy (GTDB): domain Bacteria; phylum Pseudomonadota; class Alphaproteobacteria; order Rhodobacterales; family Rhodobacteraceae; genus Paracoccus. Next base: position 2,141 of record JAPSIP010000163.1, read on the forward strand.
GCCAGGCGAAACTGCAGCGCCTGGAACTGGTCAAGGCTTTGGCCAAAGGCGCGGCGTTCGCCCATATAGGCCACCGTCGCGTCAAGCGCCGCCTGCGCCCCGCCAAGCGCCGCCGCCGCGATGTTCAGCCGCCCGCCGTCCAGGCCCGCCATCGCATAGGCAAAGCCGCGGCCTTCCTCGCCCAGCAGGTGGTCGGCGGGGATGTCGCAGTCGTCGAACTGGACCTGTGCGGTGGGCTGGGCCTTCCAGCCCATCTTCTGTTCAAGGGCGCCGAAGGACAGGCCGGGCGTGCCGTCGGGCACGATCACCGCGCTGATGCCCTTGGGCCCGTCGACCCCGGTGCGGACCATCGCAATATAGGCGTCGGAATAGCTGCCGCCCGAGATGAAGGCTTTTGTCCCGTTCAGCCGCCAGCCCGCATCCGTCCGTTCGGCGCGCGTGCGCAGGGCGGCGGCGTCCGATCCGCTGCCGGGTTCGGTCAGGGCATAGCTGAAGACCGTCTCCATGCTGCAAAGCCCCGGCAGCCAGCGGGCCTTGGTGTCAGGCGACCCGAACTTGTCGATCATGCCCCCGCACATGTTGTGGATCGACAAAAAGGATGCGACCGAGGGGCAGGCCATCGCAAGCGCCTCGAACACAAGCGTGCCGTCCAGCCGCGACAGGCCGGCGCCGCCATATTCCTCGGACACGTATAGCCCGCCGAAGCCCAGTTGCGCCACGTCGGCCCACAGATCGCGCGGGATGGTCCCGGCCTCTTCCCAGGCGCGGGCATGGGGGGCGATGCGGTCTTGGCCGAAGTCGCGCGCCATGTCGAAGATGGCCTGCTGTTCCTCGCTTGGTGCGAAGTCCATGTCCTCATCCCTCCCCGTAATTGAACATGCGTTTAATTGCCCCAGGATGCTGCCGCTGGCAAGGGTCACAGGCCGTGGTGGAACTCGGCCATCAGGTGGCGCACCAGTTCGACCATCGCCTCGTCCCGCGTGGCGCCTGCGGCCAGGGCACGGGACAGGACGGCGCGTTGCCGTGCGGCCGATCCGCCCCCGGCCACCATGTCCCTGGCGCGGGCCACCTGGGGTTGGCTGGTCAGGGCATCGGCATCCTGGGCGATCAGGGCCAGCCAGTCCTCGAGTGCCTGGGCAAAGGGGATGATCCGCCCCGCGCCGAAGTCGATCAGGCCTTCCGCCAGGCCATAGCGCGCTGCGCGCCAGCGGTTTTCCCCCAGCAGGAAAGGGTCGTATTGCCGCCACCGCTGGTTCTGGCGCGACAGGCGCCACAGCATCCGCAGCGTGGCCTGGTTCAGCGCGGCCAGGGTGATCGTGTCGTCCAACCGGGGCGAGGCATCGCAGACCCGCGTTTCCAGCGTAGGGAACCTGGAAGACGGGCGCAGATCCCACCAGATCTTGCTGCTGTCCTCGATCACGCCCAGGTCCACCAGCACCTGCACCGATCGTTCGAATTCGTCCCAGCCGGCGAACTGCGGGGGAAATCCGGTCCGGGGCATCCCGCCGAACACCGTGGTGCGATAGGATGCAAGCCCCGTGTCGCTGCCCTGCCAGAAGGGGCTGGATGCCGACAGCGCCAGCAGATGCGGCAGGAAATAGGTCAGTTGGTTCATCAGGTCGATGCGCTGGGCCGGGGACGGGATGCCCACATGCACATGCATCCCGCAGATCAGCATTCGGCGCGACACAGCGCCCAAGGCCCGCGACAGTTGGTGATAGCGGTCCTTGTCGGTGTGGAACTGGTCGCGCCAGTCGGCAAAGGGGTGGCATGACGCCGAGATCGGGGCCAGCCCGTATTCCCCCGCGATCCGCGCCACGGTGCGGCGCAGATGGGCAAGATGATCGCGCGCCTCGGCGATGTCGGCGGATACCCGGGTGCCGACCTCGATCTGGCAGCGCAGGAACTCGGGGCTGACGCTGTCGCCCAGGGCGTCCCGGCAAGCCGTCATCAGCGCGTCGGGGGCCGGGGCCAGATCGCCGGTCTGCGGATCGACGAGAAGATATTCCTCCTCGATGCCAAGGGTGAAGTCGGGATTGTCGGACATGGGCTTCCTTTGCCGGCCTGGCGGAATGGAAACGCGCGGCTGCCGGCAATGCAAGGGCGGGATAAGGAAAAGGGCGGGGATGATCCCCGCCCTTTGGCCTGTCAGTCCATGGCGCGGAAATTGAACTCTCCGCCTTCCTTGATGCCCGAGGGCCAGCGGGCCGTGACGGTCTTGGTCCGCGTGTAGAAGCGGAAGGCGTCGGGGCCGTGCTGGTTCAGGTCGCCGAAGCCTGATTTCTTCCAGCCGCCAAAGGTGTGATAGGCCAGCGGAACCGGGATCGGCACGTTGATGCCCACCATGCCGATGTTGATGCGGCTAGCGAAATCGCGCGCCGTGTCGCCGTCGCGGGTATAGATCGCGG
>JAPSIP010000164.1 GCA_031178645.1 Paracoccus sp. (in: a-proteobacteria)
GGCGGTGATCGCGGCCGAGTTCATGAAGCTGGTGATGAACGGCGCGCTGTATCAGGGGTCCAAGCCCGTGATGTGGTCGCCGGTGGAAAAGACCGCCCTCGCCGAGGCTGAGGTCGAATACAAGGACCACACCAGCCACACGATCTGGGTGCGGTTCAGGGTGGAATCGGCGCAGGGTATTTTTGCAACGAAGAAGCCTGCCAGCGTGGTGATCTGGACCACGACCCCCTGGACGATCCCGCAGAACCGGGCCGTGGCCTTCAATCCTGCCATCGCATACGGCCTGTATCAGGTCGGCGCGGTGGCCGAGGGTGCGACCGCGCAGCCGGGCGAGGTGCTGGTTCTGGCCGATGCCCTGGCGGAAAGCGTGCTGAAGGCCGCGAAGGCCGAAGGATGGGAACGGATCTCTGACGTAAGCGCCGCGGATCTGGAGGGGCTGGTGCTTTCCCATCCCCTGCGCGGCGTCGAGGGCGTGAGTGGCGAATGGGACTATGACGTGCCCCTGCTGCCCGGGGATCACGTCACCGACGATGCAGGCACAGGCTTTGTCCATACCGCCCCCAGCCACGGCGACGACGATTATCAGCTTGGCCTGCGGTTCAAGCTGCCGATGACCTATAACGTCGAACCCGATGGCAGCTACCGCACCGACCTGCCGCTGTTCGGCGGGCAGGCGATCATCGACGCGGATGGCAAGGATGGCCCCGCCAATGTCAGCGTCATTAAGCAACTGGCCTATGCGGGGGCGCTGCTGGCCAAGGGGAAGATCAAGCACTCCTACCCGCATAGCTGGCGGTCCAAGGCGCCGCTGATCTATCGCAACACGCCGCAATGGTTCGCGGCCATCGACAAACCGCTAACCGACGGCATGAACGAATACGGCCAGACGATCCGCACCCGCGCGCTGACCTCCATCGACAAGCTGGTGAAATGGTGGCCGCAGACCGGGCGCAACCGGATTCACTCGATGGTGGAGAACCGCCCCGACTGGGTGCTGTCGCGCCAGCGGGCCTGGGGCGTGCCACTGACCTGCTTCGTGCGTCGCGGCGCCAAGCCCACTGACGACGACTTCCTGCTGCGCGACCAGCGGGTCAACGACCGCATCATCGCGGCCTTTGAATCCGAGGGCGCGGATGTCTGGTATCGCGACGGCTTCAAGGCCCGGGTGCTGGAGGGGGTGGTGAACCCCGACGATTACGACCAGGTGACCGACGTTCTGGACGTGTGGTTCGACTCTGGCTCGACCCATGCCTTCGTGCTGCGCGACCGGGCGGATGGCGCGCCGGACGGGATCGCGGACGTTTACCTTGAAGGCACCGACCAGCATCGCGGCTGGTTCCAGTCATCCTTGCTGCAGGGCTGCGCGACCAAGGGGCGTGCGCCCTATCGCAACGTGGTGACGCATGGCTTTACGCTGGACGAGAAGGGCATGAAGATGTCCAAGTCGCTGGGCAACACCATCGTCCCGGCCAAGGTGATCGAGCAATACGGCGCCGATATCCTGCGCCTGTGGGTGGCCCAGGCCGATTACACCGCCGACCAGCGGATCGGGCCGGAGATCCTGAAGGGCACCGCCGACAGCTATCGCCGCTTGCGCAACACGCTGCGCTTTCTGCTGGGGGCGCTGGACGGGTTCAGCGATGCCGAGAAGGTGGACCCGGCGCAGATGCCCGAGCTGGAACAGTGGGTGTTGCACCGGCTGGCGCAATTGGATCATGCGGTGCGCAAGGGATACGACCAGTTCGACTTCCAAGGTGTGTTCCAGACCTTGTTCCAGTTCTGCACCGTGGATCTGTCGGCCTTCTATTTCGACATCCGCAAGGACGCGCTGTATTGCGACGCCGCCACCGACCCGCGCCGCCGCGCCGCGCGGACGGTGCTGGACATCCTGTTCCACCGCCTTGTGACCTGGCTGGCCCCGATCCTGCCCTTCACGACCGAGGATGTGTGGCTGTCGCGTTTCCCGTCCCATGACGACAGCGTGCATCTGCAGGACTTCCCGGTGACCCCCGCCGATTGGCTGAACGAGCCGCTGGCCCTGAAATGGGACCATGTCCGCCGCGCCCGGCGCGTCGTGACGGCGGCGCTCGAGGTGAAGCGGACGGACAAGACCATCGGCGCCAGCCTGGAAGCCGCGCCCGTTGTCCATGTCGATGACCGCGACATGCTGGCGGCGCTGAAATCGGTGGATTTTGCGGATGTCTGCATCACGTCCGACCTGTCGCTGACCGCTGACCCGGCCCCGGCGGAAGCCTTCCGCATGGCCGAAACCCCCGGTATCGGCGTGGTCTTCGAGGCGGCCGATGGCGAGAAATGCCAGCGATGCTGGAAGATCCTGCCCGATGTCGGCACCCACAAGCATCCGGGCGTCTGCGCCCGTTGCGACGACGTCCTGGGATGACGGACCCGGACCTGCGCAAGGCCATCCTTGCGCGGGTCGCCGGGCTGCGCCCCGGCACCACCTGCTGCCCCAGCGAGATCGCCCGCGATCTTGCCGCCGATTGGCGCCCGTTGATGCCCGCGATCCGGTCCGAAGCCCTGCGCCTTCAGGCCGAGGGTCGGATCGGCATGACGCAGGGCGGTGAAGCGGTCGCCGGGCCGGATCTTCGTGGTCCGATCCGCCTTGGGCCGCCTGCTTGACGTGGCACCGGCACCGCACCATCCTGCGCCGCGCGTGAACAACCAGCAGGTCCCCGATGTATATGCCGAACCCAGATCGTTACGACCGGATGCAATACCGCCGCTGCGGGCGATCCGGCCTGATGCTGCCAGCGATCAGCCTGGGCCTTTGGCACAATTTCGGCGATGATACCCCGCACGAGACTAAGCGCGACATCTGCCGCACGGCCTTCGACCTGGGGATCACCCATTTCGACCTGGCCAACAACTATGGCCCGCCCCCCGGCAGCGCCGAGGAAGCCTTCGGGGAAATCCTGCGCACCGACTTTGCCGGGCTTCGGGACGAACTGGTCATCAGCAGCAAGGCGGGCTGGCGCATGTGGCCGGGGCCCTATGGCGAATACGGCAGCCGCAAATACCTGATCCAGTCCTGCGACCAGTCGCTGAAGCGGATGGGTCTGGATCACGTGGACGTCTTCTATTCCCACCGCTTCGATCCCGATACGCCGCTGGAAGAAACGATGGGCGCCCTAGACCACATCGTCCGGTCGGGACGCGCGCTCTATGTCGGCATCAGCAGCTACAACAGCGCCCGCACGCGGGAAGCCGTGGCGATCCTGCGCGACCTGGGCACGCCATGCCTGATTCACCAGCCCAGCTACAACATGCTGAACCGCTGGATCGAGCATGACAACCTGCTGGACGCGCTCGAGGACGAGGGGACAGGCAGCATCGTCTTCACGCCGCTGGCCCAGGGGATGCTGACCGGCAAATACCTGAAGGGCATTCCCGCCAACAGCCGCGCGGCGCAGGGCAAGTCGCTGGCGAAGGACTGGCTGACGGACACCCTGATCGGGCGCCTGAACGGGTTGAACGACATGGCCGCCGAACGGGGACAGACGCTGGCGCAGATGGCGGTCGCCTGGACCCTGCGCGATGCCCGCGTGACAAGCGCGCTGATCGGCGCCTCGCGCGCCTCGCAGGTGGCGGATTGCGTCGGTGCGCTTGACCGGCTGGATTTCACGGCCGAGGAGCTTGCCCGCATCGACGACCTGTCGGCGGGCGGCGACGTCAACATCTGGCGCGGATCGACCGAAGACGCCGGCGAAGACTGACGCGACAGCGGCCCCCCTTCGTGCTAGGCTGAGGCCGGGATCAAGCGAATGGGGGGCGTCTTGCCCGTCGCCAGCGTCAGCCTGACGAACCTGCCGGGAACCGAGGCAGCCATTGGCCGGGCAGGCAGCCATTGCATCATCGTTGACCGGCCCGAAGGAAAGGCCGGCGGCATGGGCCTGGGCTTCAACGGGGCGCAACTGCTGGCCCTGGCGATCGGCGGCTGCTTCTGCAACGACCTGCGCTATATCGCCCATCGGCGCGGGCTGGGCATCGACTCGCTGGCGGTCAGGGTAGATCTGTCGATGGAGGGCGAGCCGCCGGTCGCGACAGGGGCGGACATGACCGTGCGCTGCACGCTGGAGGATGGGTCCGACCCGACGCCGCTGATCGACGAGGCCAGGGAAAGCTCGATGGTCGGCTGTTCCCTGCCGCGCGGGATCCCGGTGTCAGTGGGGCAGGGAGCCTAGTCCCACCACCAGCCGTTCTTCCGCAACGTCTGCCGGATCGGCTTTTCCTTGGGCGGCAGCCCGTCCGCGAACAGGGGGCGGACCTTCTGGCGGCCCTTGCCCTGGTAGATCAGCTTCTTTGCCGGCGCCCAGTCCTTCAGCCGCCGTTTGATGCGGTTCGGGGCGGTCGCGGCCTCCAGCACCTCCAGCACCCGGTCGGATTCGCGGGCGTAAAGCAGCGGCAGGTTGCGGTAATGGCAGGTGACGGCGCCATCAAGGCCCGCAAGACCGGGGCCGGGGCGCCCGCCGCCAAGGCTGTGGATCACCAGGGGCAGGATCACCTGGTCCAGCC
>JAPSIP010000165.1 GCA_031178645.1 Paracoccus sp. (in: a-proteobacteria)
GGACGACGGCTTCGTGCTGTCCCTGACCGATGTCACCGCCGAACGCGATGCGCTGCGCCGCCTGGCCCGCGCGAACGAGGAACTGGAAGCAAGGGTCGCCGCGCGAACCGATGAATTGCGCGATGCGCTTGCGCAGGCGGAACGATCGAACGCGTCGAAGTCGCGCTTTGTCGCTGCAGCCAGCCACAACCTGCTGCAACCGCTGTCCGCCGCCAAGCTTTACCTGTCGGCCGCCGATACCGCCGGGACCAACAGCAATGTCCAGAAGGCGGGGCGGGGCGCTGACCAATGTCGAACGCATCATCGAGGCGCTTCTGGACATCTCGCGCCTCAAAACCGAGGAGGAACAGCTTGCACAGGGCGATCTGGCCCTGAACGACATCCTGTCCTCGCTTTCCTCCAGCTTTGCGCCGGCGGCGGCTAAGGGGCTGCGCTTCCGGGTGCGGCCTTCGGACGTCCATGTCATCAGCGACGGGCTGTATCTTCAGCGGATCGTGCAGAACCTCATCTCGAATGCGATCCGCTTTACCGACCGGGGCGACGTCTTCGTGGGCGCGCGGCAGCGCAGCGACAAGGTGTGGATCGAGGTATGGGACAGCGGCCCCGGCATCCGTGACGAGGATCGCGCGGTGATCTTCCAGGAGTTTCACCGCCTGCACCGCCGCGCCTCAGCCAGCGAGGGGATCGGCCGGGGCGCGGCAGCGTATTTCGCGTGACTGTGCCCATGGCCGCCGTCGGGGTCCGCAACAGCCGGGACAACGGCGATCCCCGGCACCTGTCCTCGCTGGCCGGGGCGGGGCTTCTGGTGCTGCTGGTGGATAACGATCATGAAATGCGCCGGGTGATGGTCGCGCTGCTGGAAGGCTGGGGGATCACCGTGCTTGACGCCGAAGGCCCCCAGAATGCCATCGCCCTGATCGACGAGATGGACTTCGTGCCCGACGCGATGCTGATCGACTATCAGTTGAACGACGACGTGGACGGGCTGGATCTGGTCACGATGCTGCGCCAGCGCTTCGGCTGGCGGCCGGCGCGCATCATCTCGGCCGACCGTTCCCCGACGCTGCGGGAACGCTGCGCACGGATGGCCTGTTCCCGATGCCCAAGCCCCTGGATACCGAGGCGCTTTATCATTTCTTGTCGAACGTGAACCCGGTGATTGCCTGACTTGTGATGCCCCACTGGCAGCCTTGGGTGGAACGCTTTCCCGCCAGGCCTGTTGAGCCCTTGCCACGCCAGCCGCAGCAAAGGGTCGTCCATGCAGCCTCCCGTCCGCTATTCTCCCGATGTCGAAACCGAGGGTCCAGACGAGGGCCGCGTCATCGAAGACCTGTCGGAAACCCTTCGCGACATCATGGAGACGACGTCCAGGGACTATGGCCACGCGGTCCGGTCCGTCCACGCGAAAAGCCACGGTATCCTGCGCGGCGAGTTGGCGATCCTGCCCGGCCTTCCCTCGGAATTGGCTCAGGGCATCTTTGCCTGCCCTGGGCGGCATGGCGCGATCATCCGCATCTCGACCAATCCGGGGGATCTGCTGCACGATTCCATCTCGGTCCCGCGCGGGCTTGCGCTGAAGGTGATCGGCGTCGAAGGCCTGCGGCTCGAGGGGGCCGAGGGCCGGAACCAGGACTTCATCTTCGTGAACGGCCCGGTCTTCACCGCGCCCGATCCCCAGACCTTTCTCAAGAACCTCAAGCTGCTGGCGCTGACCACCGACCGGGCGGAATGGGCCAAGCGCGGGCTGTCGGCGGCTCTGCGCGGGGCCGAAAGGATCGTCGAGGCCGCCGGCGGCGAAAGCGCGACGCTGAAAACCCTGGGCGGCGCCGCGAATGTCCATCCGCTGGGCGAGACCTATTTTACCCAGACCCCGTATCGCCATGGCGACCATATCGCCAAGCTGTCGCTGCAGCCTGCCTCGGCCAGCCTGACGCGCCATGCGGGGCAGGTCATCGATACCCGGGGACGGCCCGACGCCATCCGCGAGACGGTGGCTGCGGACATGCAGACGGGCGACGCGGTCTGGAACCTGCGCGTGCAGCTTTGCCGTGACCTGGACAGGCAGCCCGTGGAGGATCCCTCGGTCCTGTGGGACGAAGCCGACAGCCCCTTCGTTACCGTGGCACGCCTGCATGTCCCGGCCCAGACCGGCTGGACCGAGGATGCGGCCGAACTGGTCGACGACCACATGCGCTTTTCCGTCTGGACGGGGATCCAGGACCACCGTCCCCTGGGCGCGATCAACCGCGCCCGACGACGACCTTATCGGATGTCAGCCGATTTCAGGCAGCGGTTCAACGGCTGCCCGATCCATGAACCCGTACCGACTGCGGAGGCCGAAGCATGAGCAGGGAAGAACGCGGACAAGACCCGACGACGCCTTTCTACGACCGCCCCACCGGGGGCTGGGGATCGCTGAGAAGCGTGCTGAAACATGCCGCCAAGGATCGCATCCGGCTGGGCGTCTTGGAAACGCTGCGCCGCCAGAACAAGCCCGGCGGCCATATGTGCACGTCATGTGCCTGGGCCAAGCCGCCTTCGCCGCACCTGGCCGAATTCTGCGAGAACGGCGCCAAGGCCACGATCTGGGACCTGACCCGGGACCGCTGCGGCCCCGACTTCTTCGCCCGCCATACGCTGGCCGAATTGCGGACCTGGTGCGACCACGACCTCGAGGCGGTGGGGCGGCTGACGCATCCGCTGCGCTATGATCCCTCCAGCGACCGTTATGTCGAGACGACCTGGCCCGAGGCGTTCAAGGCCATCGGCGCCAAGCTTCGCGGACTGGATCCGAAATCGACGGTCTTCTATGCCTCGGGTCGCGCCAGCCTGGAAACCTCGTATCTCTACCAGCTTTTCGCGCGGCTTTACGGGCACAACAACCTGCCCGACAGTTCCAACATGTGCCACGAGACCACCAGCGTCGCGCTGAAAAGCACCATCGGCGAAGCCGTGGGCACCTGCGTCCTAGACGATTTCGACCATTGCGACCTGATGCTGTTCTTCGGCCAGAACACCGGCACGAACAGCCCACGCTTCCTGCATCCGATCCAGCAGGCCGTGAAGCGCGGCTGCAAGATCGTCACGTTCAACCCCATCCGGGAACGCGGCCTGTTGGAATTCACCAACCCGCAAAGCCCGGCCGAGATGCTGTCGCGGCGCGGAACGCCGATTTCGGATCTTTACCTGCAACTGCGGCCGGGCGGCGACATCGCGGCGATTGCCGGGATCTGCAAGCACCTGCTTGAGATCGGCGCCGTGAACCGGGATTTCATCGCCGACCACGGGCACGACTTCGATGCCTTCGAAACCTGGGTTCGCGCCTCGTCCTGGGACGACATCGAGGCCGCATCCGGCCTGCCGCGCACCGACCTGGTCGAGGTGGCCGAGATCGTCGCGGCGTCACAGCGCGTCATCGGCATCTATGGCATGGGCCTGACCCAGCATGTCCGCGGCAGCGACAGCATCGGAATGCTGGTCAACCTGCTGCTGATGGGCGGCCATATCGGCCGTCCCGGCACCGGCATCTGCCCGGTGCGCGGCCATTCCAACGTCCAGGGCCAACGCACCGTCGGCATCTCGGAAAAGCCCGAACTGGTGCCGCTGGACCGCCTGTCCGAACTGTTCGGCTTCGATCCGCCAGAAGACACCGGCATGACAACGGTCGACGTGGTCCAGGGCGTCATCGACGGCACCGTGCGCGGCTTCATCGGCCTGGGCGGCAACTTCGCCCGCGCAATCCCCGACCAGCACCAGGCCGATCCCGCCTGGGCGGGGCTGGACCTGAATGTCCAGATCGCCACCAAGCTGAACCGCTCGCATGTGCTGGTGGGCGACGGGGCCTGGCTGCTGCCCTGCCTGGTGCGCGCGGAACGCGACCGCCAAAGGACCGGGCCGCAGGCGGTATCGATGGAAGACAGCCTCAGCCACATCCACGGCTCGATGGGCCGCAGGCCGCCGGCATCGCGCCACCTGCTGTCGGAACCCGCCATCATCGCGGGCATCGCAAAGGCGACGCTGCCGCCCAAGCCGCAGGTCAAGTGGGATGACTGGGTCGGCGACTATGCCAGGATCCGCGACTTGATCGAGGCGACCTATCCCGACCAGTTCCGCGACTTCAACGACCGGCTGTTCCAGGCGGGCGGCTTCTATCGCGGCAACTCCGCCCGCAGGCGGGACTGGCAGACGGAAAGTGGCAAGGCGCAGTTCACCAAGCCCCAAAGCCTTTCGGCCTTGGGCGAGGAACCGGGACACGGCGTCTTCACCCTGATCACGCTGCGGTCGAATGACCAGTTCAACACCACCATCTATGACTTCCACGACCGCCTCCGCGGCCTGGAAGGCGACCGCATGATCGTCCTGGTCTCTCGGCCCGAGATGGAGCGGACGGGACTGTCCGAGGGGCAGCGCGTGGCCTTGGTCTCGGCGGTCGAGGATGGCGTGACCCGGCGGATCGAGGGGCTGAGCGTCGTGCCCTATGACCTGCCACCCGGCTGCGTGGCCGCCTATTACCCCGAAACGAACCCGCTG
>JAPSIP010000166.1 GCA_031178645.1 Paracoccus sp. (in: a-proteobacteria)
GGCTGCCGCGGTTTGCGGATCAGCTGTTGGATCGTCGGCATTCGGTTCCCCGTCTTGCTCTGTCAATACTCGCAGCAGGTCTGCTGCGCCGCTTCTCGACGGCACTCCGCGCGAATCGCGAAATGCCAAACCCATCCTTCCCCGGAATCCGGGGTGGAGGGGAAATATTCCAGAGGATCGAGGCAGTTAAAGGCCCGGATCGTGACCACGAAAGGTTCTGGCCCCCGCGCGGTTTCCCGTCGGGTGTGCGGCGTATAGGCGGAATCGCCCAAGCTGTCAACACGACCCCCGCCCCGTCACGCCCTCGTCACGCCCCCGCAAGACGCTGCGCCAGCCCCTCGAGGTCCTTTCGTGCAAGGCCGAAACGGACCGACAATTGCCGGTCAAGTGCGTCCGGCGCGATCTCCCACGGGATGCCCGGCCCGATGTCGCCCGAGTCGCTGTCGCCGTGGATGCCGCGCAGGAACATCAGGGGCCGCGTGACGGCCACGCCGGGCATCCACAGGGGCAGCTTCGTGTGGTTGAAGTGCAGCGCGGTCTTCCCTTCATCGGGCCGCAGGAAGATGGTCAGCGCCACGCCCATGTTGTGGGCAATGCGCGGCACGAAGCGGACGCCCCCTGCCCCCACCTGCATCATCAGCCCGCGTGAGTGATCCAGCGACAGCCGCCCCTCGGCTTGCCACAGATCCCGGACCTGCGCGAAATCCGCCTTGGCCCGCGCGATGTAACTCAGGGCCACCGCGTCGTCATCGTCATGGCGGAAATGTCCGATCACCTCGGCCGCGGGATCGATGTGGGGCGCGATGGCGGCCTCGCAAGCCTCCAGGTGCCGCTCCATCGGCGGGACCAGTTCAAGCCGAAGCTGCGGATGGCGCGCGGCAAGGTCGCGCAGGTTCGACAGCCAGGGCTGAGGCAGGTCCGGACCTGTCATCAGAACCAGGGTGAAATCGGGATCCGTCTGCGCAAGCCAGCCCGGCAGGGCCACGGTCCGCAGCCACAGCCAGCGGCGCTCCAGGCGTGCCGGATCGTAAAGAAAGGCCCGGCGTTCCTCTATCGTGGCGTGGTGGCGCTGATAGCCGCGCAGGCCCAGATAGGAAAACCGGCACAGGCCCAGCATCTGCACCCGCATCAGCGCGTCTTGCCCAGCTGCGCCTCGCGCCAGATGGTATAGGTGCCGGCTGCCACGACCAAGGCGGACCCGGCCCATGTCCACAGGTCGGGCCATTCGCCGAAGACGATCAGGCCCATCGCGATGGCCACCAGCAGCGAAGTATAGCGGAAAGGGGCGACATAGGACATCTCGCCCACCCGCATCGAGGCGACGGCGCTGACATAGCCGACGGTCAGGAAGGCGCTGCCCATCAGAAGCAGCAGGACCTGGGACAGGCTGGGCATGACCCAGCCCTGGACCAGGCTGATCACAAGGCCGACCAGCGTCACCGCCGCCGCGGCATAAAAGGCGATCGTGGCCGAGGTGATGTTGCCGCCGAAGCTCCGGGTGGCAAGGTCGCGCAATGCGACCATCCCCATCGCCGCCACGGCGACGATTGCCCAGACGCCAAAGACGTCGCCTCCGGGCCGGAGGATCAGAAGCACGCCCAAAAAGCCTGCGACGACCGCGCCGACGCGGCGCCAGCCAAGGGTTTCACCGAAGAACAGCGCAGCCGCCACCATCACCATAAGCGGCAGCGCCTGCATGATCGCGGACAGGTTGCCCATTGCCATATGCTGCAGCGCGTTCAAAAATAGCAGCGTCGAGGCGATCTCTCCGATCGAGCGCCAGATCATCGGACGGCGCGCGTCGCGCGGGATGCGCAGGTGCAGCCCGCCAAGGCGCGGCGCGATGGCCGCAATGGCGATCATCACGAACAGCCCTCGCAGCGTAACCGCCTGATAAAGCGGCAGGTCCTGCGCCACGAACTTCATCACCGTGTCGTTCAACCCGAAGGCCACCATGCACAACGTCATGATCGCCGCGCCGCGCAGGTTGTCGCCCGGCTGATGCGTCAGCGGTCTGACCGAGGCAGGCCGGACGCGGCGGATCGGGGACATGATAGGGGTGCGCATGACTGAATCGCCAAGGGGAACGGTCTTTCCCGGTTAGGCATTGCCACCTCTCCCGGCAAGCGGTTTTTGCAGGATACGCAAAGCCCCCGCACAAGCAGGACCGTTCAAGCAAAAGGCCCGGCAATGCCGGGCCTTTCGCGGTTCTTTCGGAAAGCGATTATTCGTCGCTGCCGGTTTCGGCCCGATCGGCGACCCGGTCCGATGCAACCTCGTCCATCGCAGGCGCGATCAGGGCGGCGGCAGCTTCGGCCTCGGCCCGACGGGCCTCGATCACCTGGTTGTCCCGCTCGGTCGCGATGCGGCGCACCCGTGCGGTGGCGCCGCCCGTGCCGGCCGGGATCAGACGGCCGACGATGACGTTCTCCTTCAGGCCAAGCAGCTTGTCGCGCTTGCCCTGAACGGCCGCCTCGGTCAGCACGCGCGTCGTTTCCTGGAACGATGCGGCCGAGATGAAGCTGCGGGTCTGCAGCGACGCCTTGGTAATGCCCAGAAGCACGGGTTCCCCCTGCGCCGGACGGCCACCGCGGGCCTCGATCTTGGCGTTCTCTTCCTCGAACTCGTCGCGCTCGACATGCTCGCCCTTCAGCAGCGTGGTATCGCCGCTGTCGGTGATCTCGATCTTCTGCAGCATCTGGCGAACGATCACTTCGATGTGCTTGTCGTTGATCTTCACACCCTGCAGTCGATAGACGTCCTGCACCTCGTCGATCAGATAGTCCGCAAGCGCCTCGATCCCCATGATCCGCAGGATGTCGTGCGGGGCCGGGTTGCCGTCCATGATGTAGTCACCCTTCTGCACGAAGTCGCCTTCCTGCACCGGGATGTGCTTGCCTTTCGGCACCATGTATTCAACCGCGGTCGCGCCATCTTCCGACGGTTCGATGGTGATGCGGCGCTTGTTCTTGTAGTCCTTGCCGAAGCGGACATAGCCGTCGATCTCGGCGATGATCGCGTGGTCCTTGGGACGCCGGGCTTCGAACAGTTCCGCCACGCGGGGAAGACCCCCGGTGATGTCCTTGGTCCGTGCGCCTTCCCGCGGGATACGCGCCACCACGTCGCCTGCACGGATTTCCTGCTGGTCTTCGACCGACAGGACCGCGTCCACCGACATGGGATAGCTGATCGGGTTGCCCTGTTCGTTGCGGACCGGTTCGCCGTTCTCATCCATGATGATGATCTCGGGCTTCAGATCGTTGCCTTTGGGCGCGGAACGCCAATCGGTCACGATCTTCTGCGTCATGCCGGTCGCATCGTCCGTCTCGTCGCGGACCGAGATCCCCGAGAGAAGGTCGACGAACTTCGTGATACCTGCCTTTTCGGCGATGATCGGCAGTGTATAGGGGTCCCATTCGAACAGCTTGGCGCCGCGGATGACGCGATCACCTTCCTTCACGAACACCTTGGACCCGTAGAACAGCTTGTGGCTGGCGCGTTCCTGGCCCTGGTCGTCCAGGATCAGCAACTGCATGTTCCGCGACATCACCACCAGCTCGCCGTTGGCATTGGCCAGCAGGTTTTCGTTGCGGAACTGCACGGTGCCCTCGTGGGATGCCGCCTGGAACGACTGCTGCCCACCCTGCGCAATGCCCCCGATGTGGAAGGTCCGCATCGTCAGCTGCGTGCCCGGCTCGCCGATCGACTGCGCAGCGATGATGCCGACAGCCTCGCCGATGTTGACCAGCGTGCCACGGGCCAGGTCGCGGCCATAGCACAGCGCGCAGATGCCGTCCTCGGACTCGCAGGTCAGGGCCGAACGGATGCGCACGGTCTGCACGCCCGCCTGCTCGATGGCATCGGCCTTGCGCTCGTCGATCACCTCGTTCTGGCGAACGATGATCTCGTCCTCGCCCGGAACCAGCACGTCCTCGGCCGCAGTCCGGCCCAGCACGCGTTCGGACAGCGGGCTGATGACCTCGCCATCGTTCACGGCAGCGGATGCCGTGATCGCCTGCTCGGTGCCGCAGTCATGCTCGCGGATGATGCAGTCTTGCGCCACGTCCACCAGACGACGGGTCAGGTAGCCCGAGTTCGCGGTCTTCAACGCCGTATCCGACAGCCCCTTCCGGGCGCCGTGGGTCGAGTTGAAGTATTCAAGAACGGTCAGACCTTCCTTGAAGTTCGAGATGATCGGCGTCTCGATGATCTCGCCCGAAGGCTTGGCCATCAGACCGCGCATCCCCCCCAGCTGCTTCATCTGGTTGGTCGAACCCCGCGCACCGGAATGCGCCATCATGTAGACGCTGTTCGGCTCCATCTCGGCGCCGTTCTCGTCCTTCTTGGTGGCCGAGATGGTGGACATCATGGCCTCGGTCACGCGGTCGTTGCACTTCGACCAGGCGTCCACGACCTTGTTGTACTTCTCGCCCTGGGTGATCAGGCCGTCGAGATACTGCTGCTCGAACTCCTTCACCTGCTCCTGGACTTCCTCGACGATGGACCACTTGTTGTCGGGCACCAC
>JAPSIP010000167.1 GCA_031178645.1 Paracoccus sp. (in: a-proteobacteria)
GACAGCCCCCGCCTGACGGTCATCACCCCGGTCAGCATCGACCACACCCAATACCTGGGCGAGACGCTGCCCCTGATCGCGGGCGAAAAGGCCGGCATCATCAAGCGCGGCGTTCCCGTCGTCGTCGGCCCCCAGGAAGACGAGGCCCTGCGCGTCATCGAGGCCAGGGCATCCGGCCTGACCGCACCGGTCCTTGCGCATGGCCAGCACTGGATGATCGCGCCGGACCGGGGCGGCATGGTCTATCAGGATGACCACGGGCTGTGGGACCTGCCGCTGCCGAACCTGATCGGCCCCCACCAGATCCAGAACGCCGGCACCGCCCTTGCCGCCCTGCGCCAGTTGGGCGCGACCGAGGCGCAGGCCTGCGCCGCCGTGACCCAAGCCGAATGGCCCGCCCGGATGCAGCGCCTGAAGCGCGGCCCGCTGGTCGATCTGGCAGGCCCGCAGGCGGAACTGTGGCTGGACGGCGGCCACAACCCGGCGGGGGGCGAGGCACTTGCCGCCACGCTTTCCGCCATGCCGCAGCGCCCGACGCATCTGGTTTGCGGAATGCTGAACACCAAGGACATCGCCGGCTATCTGCGCCCGCTGGCGACCCATGCCTGTTCCCTGACCGCGATCGACATCCCCGGAGAGCCGAACACCCTGCCCGCCACCACCACCGCAGGCGTCGCGGCAAGCGTCGGCATGATCGCGGGTGTGGCAGCAGATGCGGCAGCCGCGGTTTCAGCTATCGTCGCACGGGATCCACAAGCGCGGATCCTGATCTGCGGGTCGCTGTATCTGGCAGGCCGCGTGCTGCGCGAGAATGGCTGAGGGTTAGGGCCCCAGGCCCCAGCCTGCATCCTGCATCTCGCGCAACCGGCTGGCGGTGCGCTCGAATTCGAAGCTGCCCTCGCCTTCGTTGTAAAGCTGTTCCGGCTGGTCCGCCGCACTGGCGACCAGCCGCACCTTGCCTTCGTAGATCGCGTCGATCAGCGTCACGAAGCGCTTGGCCTCGTTATAGTTGGACGCCGACAGGCGCGGGATCCCGTCGATCATCAGCACCTGCACCTCGCGCGACAGGGCCAGGTAATCCGCCGGCCCCAGCGGCTTGCCGCACAGATCCCAGAAGCTCGACCGGGCCACGCCGTTTGCGAATTGCGGCAGGGTGAAGCTGCGCCCGCCGACCTCGATCCGCCGGGCCTCGCCTTCCGCGCCGCCGGTCAGGTCGTCCCAGATCGCGTCCATCGCGGTCTTGGCGGCGGCATCGGCCGGGCAGAACCACACCTGCCCGCCGCTCGCCCGGCCCTGCCGGTGATCGACGGGGCTATCCAGGCAGACGACCGCTAGCCGCTGGCGGATCAGGCCGATGAAGGGCAAGAACAACTGCCGGTTCAGCCCGTGCTTGTACAGATCCTCGGGCACCCGGTTCGAGGTGGTGACGATCACCACACCCTGTTCCAGCAGGACCTGGAACAGCCGTCCCACGATCATCGCATCGGCGATGTCGGTGATCTGCATCTCGTCAAAGCACAGAAGCCGGACCTTGGCCGCGACTTCCATCGCGACGGGGCGAACTGTGTCCTGGTCGCCCCGCTGGCGGGCGCGGTTCAGGCCCGCCTGGATTTCCTGCATGAACTCGTGGAAATGGACGCGGCGCACCGGCACGGTCGCGGCCTCGGCCATCAGGTCCATCAGCATCGACTTGCCGCGCCCGACGCCGCCCCACAGGTAAAGCCCCCGGGCAGCCGGGGCGGGCGGCGGGCTGCCCACCCCCAGGAAGGCCCGCCATGCCGACCGCTTTTCCGGCGCGGGGGTGGCGGCCATGTCGTCCAGAACCCGGTCCAGATGCGGCAAAACGGAAAGCTGCGCCGGATCGGCCTCGATCCGTCCTTCCGCAACGCGCTGCCGATAAAGATCGCTGACCTTGCCCATGCGCCGCAAGTGCCACGGATGAGGAAGGCCTCGCAAGGCCCAATGCTTGACCATCTGCCGCCCCCCGTGCGACCCCTGCCACAGCAGCCTTTCCCGAGGATCCATGACAAAGACACCCAGCCTGATCGCGAAAATTCCCGTCCTGTTCGTCATGGCGGCCGAGGCCGAATACGGCCCCGCCCTGCGCGCACGGATCGACCCTGTCATCACCGGCATCGGCCCGGTCGAGGGCGCGGTCCAACTGACCGCAGCCCTGGCGGGGATGCACGATTTGCCCCGGCTGATCGTGTCGCTGGGCTCGGCCGGGTCGGCGCGGCTGGAACAGGCGCAGGTCTATCAGGTGACCGCCGTCGCCTATCGCGACATGGACGCCTCGCCCCTGGGATTCGAGAAGGGGCGCACGCCGCTGCTGGACCTGCCGGTCCGTGTCGAACTGCCCCACCGGGTCGAGGGGGTGCCGACCGCCACCCTGTCCACCGGCGCCAACATCGTCAGCGGCGCGGCCTATGAAGACATTGCCGAGGACATGGCGGACATGGAAACATTCGCCCATCTCCGCGCGGCCCATCATTTCAGGGTGCCGCTGATCGGGCTGCGCGGCATCTCGGACGGGGTGGCCGAATTGCAGACGCTATCGGACTGGACGCAGTATCTGCACATCATCGACGAAAAGCTGGCGGCGGCGGTGGACCGTGTCGCCGATCAACTGGCCGACGGGCGGCTGATGCCCACGGCCCCACGCTTGTCCTGAGGCGTCCTACCGCCTAAACCCGCTTGGCACAGCTACCGACAAAGGCAGACATGGCACGCGGCACGACGATCACCCCCGACCGGCCCACCAGCAAGCGCGTGGGCGCCCTGCGCGCGCTATGGCCTTTTGTCCGTCCCTACCGCGTCCAGGCAGGCTTGGCGCTGATCGCGCTTGCCGCGACCTCGGCCATCAGCCTGATCCTGCCCCTGGCGGCCCGGCGGGTGGTGGACAATTTCGACGACGGCGCCGGGCTGCTGGACGATTATTTCGGCGCGGCGCTGATGATCGTGGCGCTGCTGGCCCTGGGCACAGCGGCGCGGTATTACTTTGTCACCCGCCTGGGCGAACGGGTCGTGGCCGACATCCGCAAGGCCGTCTTCGCCCGCGTCATCACCCTGTCGCCTGCCTTCTTCGAACGCGTGATGACCGGGGAAATCCTGTCGCGCATCACTACCGACACGACGCTGATCCAGTCGGTGATCGGGGCATCCCTGTCGATCGCGCTGCGCAACATGCTGATCCTGGCGGGCGGGCTGGCGATGCTGGCCTTCACATCGCTGAAGCTGATGGGGCTGGTCCTGCTGATCGTGCCGGCGATCCTGGTGCCGATCATCGTCCTGGGCCGCAAGCTGCGGGGCCTGTCGCGCGCCAACCAGGACTGGATCGCGGCCTCATCCGGCGCCGCGTCCGAGGCGCTGCTGGCAGCCCAGACCGTCCAGGCCTACACGCATGAAGGGCGCAGCATCGCGCGCTTTGACGACGTGACCGAAAGTTCATTCGGCGTGGCGCTGACGCGGATCGGCACGCGCGCCGTGATGACGGCCATCGTGATCTTCCTGATCTTCGCGGGCGTGATCGGCGTGTTGTGGATCGGCGCGCGCGATGTGCAGACCGGCCTGATGACCGCCGGGCAACTGGTGCAGTTCGTGATCTACGCGATCCTGGTGGCCAGCTCGTCCGGCGCCCTGTCCGAGATCTGGGGCGAATTGCAGCGCGCCGCCGGCGCGACCGAACGGCTGGGCGAGTTGCTGTCGGCCGAGGATGCCCTGACCGACCCCGCCCGTCCCCTGCCCCTGCCCCGCCCGGTGCGCGGCCAGATCACGCTTGACGGCGTCAGCTTCCGCTATCCGACCCGGCCCGATGTCTCGGCCCTTGATGGTGTCAGCCTTTCGATCAGGCCGGGTGAGACGGTGGCCCTGGTCGGTCCGTCGAGCGCGGGCAAGACAACCGTGATCCAGTTGATCCAGCGGTTCTGGGATCCCGCTTCGGGCCGCGTGATGCTGGACGGGATCGACCTGCGCGACATGGCGCGGGCCGATTTCCGGCAGGCCATGGCCCTGGTGCCACAGGATCCGGTGATCTTTGCCACGACCGCGCTTGAGAACATCCGCCTCGGCCGCCCCGACGCCCCCGCATCCGAAGTCGAGGCCGCCGCCCGCGCCGCCCATGCCCATGACTTCATCACCGCCCTGCCGCAGGGCTATGACACGCCCCTGGGCGAACGCGGGGTGATGCTGTCGGGCGGCCAGCGGCAGCGCATTGCCATCGCCCGCGCCATCCTGCGCGACGCGCCCGTGCTGTTGCTGGACGAGGCCACAAGCGCGCTTGACGCGGAATCGGAATCGCTGGTGCAGGCCGCCGTGCAGCGCCTGTCGGAAAACCGCACCACTGTTGTGGTCGCCCACCGGCTTGCCACGGTGAAAAAGGCCGACCGCATCGTGGTCTTCGACGGCGGCCGGATCGTGGCCCAGGGCACCCATGATGCCCTGGTGGCCGAGGGCGGGCTTTACGCCCGGCTGGCGCGGATGCAGTTCACGGACATGCCGGTCCTGC
>JAPSIP010000168.1 GCA_031178645.1 Paracoccus sp. (in: a-proteobacteria)
TCGTTGTCACGATCGAAGTCGTCCTGAACGGCGTCCTCGACATCGATGATGCGGTCATTAATGGCTCCAACTCCAGTCGCGTCGGCGCCAGCGGCGATCTCGGTCTGGGCGAATGCCGGTGCCGAAAGGGCGGCCATCAGCGCAGCGGAGCCGGTCAGCAGCGTAATTTTCTTCATCTCATCCTCACGAGCTGAGTTTCGTTGTTCTGGACGCTTGAAAGGACGCCAGAGCATCTCTGCGAAAGATGAAGTAATCCCGCACCGTCCGGGTTCATAGACCCGCGAAAAACGTCACGACTACGCGAAAATGTGAGCCGGCGGCGAGCAAGGTAGACTAAGCGAAAACATGCTGAAATAGCGTCTTGATCTGATCAGGCGGAACCAAATCTTATTGAGGGGAAGCAACTGGTCTAATTAGGCTATTCGTTAAAAAATGTTAATCCTGCTGCCTTCGGCGATCTTGCCCACCCTGAAACAGGCCCGTGATTGCTTAACCAATAGGCAATTCAGTCCTGTGCTTTTCAAGCCGAAGATGTTGCACAATCGACACGCTTGCCAAGGCATCTTAACCTGCGGCAGCGTTCGTGTTCTCATGCGACATGTCATCGTGCCGCGCTCGGCCGCCAGACGACGCGTTGAGTCCTCCGGTTTCCCCATGATTCCATGCCATCGTCATGGCGACTATAGGCAGGATGCAGGTGCAAGACATCTGTCGGAAAGGTCAGCAGGCTTGGTGGTGCCGCCCATGCGGAAAGGGCAAGCTAGCGGCGGCCATCAGATCTCGGGGTTATGGGTTGATCTCATTGTGGCAGTAGAAGGCGCCACAGCGTGATGACCCTCTGCACGCCGCCCAGTCCCGTGCCGTCAGAATGCCTCGGGACGAAGCTCCCGCGCCACGTGGTCAAGGACGGCGTTCACGAATTTTGGCTCGCGTCCATCGGGGAAAAAAGCCTCTGCCAGGCGGACATATTCGGTGATGACGACCTTTGCCGGCGTCTGCGGTGTCACAAGTTCGGCGCCAGCGGCGCGGAACAGCGCCCGCAGCACCGGGTCGATCCGGTCAATGGGCCATTTTGCGACCAACCCGCGATCCGTCGCCTGGTCGATCCGCGACTGCCAGGTCACCGCCCCGTCGACGACGCGGTTGAACAGCGTCTCGTCGGCTGGCAGCGATTGGCCGTCCTCGTCATCGGCGCCCAAGCGGAACAGTTCGAACTCGCGCGTGACACGCTCGGCTGATTGGCCCGCGGCTTCCATCTGGTAAAGGGCCTGAACCGCGTAAAGGCGCGCCCCGCTGCTGAGCGCGCGGCGATCGGCGCGCTTGTCGTTCGGCTTGTCGTCGTTCGGGTTCATGGATCAGCCCTTGCAAAGAGACCGGCTGCAATGTCGCGAAAGCCGGCCCGCGTCAAGCCCCGGCGGTCATGGGGGCGCCCATCGCCTCGGCCAAGCGGGCGACATAGCGGGCCATCGTATCGACTTCCAGGTTGACGGCATCGCCGGGGGCGACGGTCCCCCAGGTGGTAACCTGACGCGTATGCGGGATCAGGTTGACGCCAAAGCGGTTGCCCGCCACCTCGTTGACCGTCAGCGAGGTGCCGTTCAGGGCGACCGACCCCTTGGGGGCGATGAAGCGCGCAAGCGCGGGCGGGGCCTCGAATGTAAGGCGCAGGCTGTCGCCTTCATCGTGCATCTCGACCACCTGGGCCACGCCATCGACATGGCCGCTGACGATATGGCCGCCCAGTTCGTCGCCCACGCGCAAGGCGCGTTCCAGGTTCAGCCTGCGCCCCATCTGCCAGCCGCCGGCGCCGATATTGGTCTTTGATAGGGTTTCGGCCGAGATATCGACGGCAAACCAGCCAGGCGCCTTGTCCACAACGGTCAGACATACGCCGTCGCAGGCAATCGACGCGCCCATGTCCACGGTTGCCATGTCATACCCGCAGGCGATCCGGGCGCGCATGTCGCCGCGCATCTCGACCGCTGCGACGGTGCCGATATCCGTGATGATGCCTGTGAACACGCAAAAACCCCTTTTCTTCGGCCCAGACCTAGGCGATAGCGTGGTGCAGCGCAAGCATCGCACGGTGTCATGCCGTCTGTTCCCCCTTGTAGCAAGTACCCAGAGGAAACGCCCCGCCGTTAGCAGGATGGTATGGTGCTACATGATCGGAAAACCCTCACGCCGGCAGACAGGCCGAGACCGGACAGGCGGGTCTTTCTGCTGTTGCAGGGGCCGCACGGGCCCTTCTTCGACCGGCTGGGCAAGCTGCTGCGGCGGGCCGGGGCTCAGGTCTGGCGATGCGCGTTCAATGCGGGGGATGAGTTCTTCTGGTCGGATCCGGCGCATCTGCTGCGCCATACCGGCAGCAGCGCTGAATGGCCCGATCACCTTGCCGGGCTCATTGCGGACAAGCAGGTGACCGACATCGTCCTTTATGGCGACGTGCGCCCGATCCATGCGGCGGCGCGCCAGGCTGCGCAGGACCGCGGCCTGCGGCTGCACGTCTTCGAGGAAGGCTACCTGCGCCCCTACTGGATCAGCTACGAACGTGGCGGATCGAACGGGCATTCCGCCCTTCTGGACATTTCCCTTGCCGAAATGCGGGCGACCCTGCACCAGACCTTGGCCGAGGTTCGCCGCCCCCCTGCCCATTGGGGCGACATGCGCCAGCACAAGGCCTATGGGGCCTTCTATCAGTTCCTGGTGCTCGTCGCGAACCGCCGCTATCGCCAGTTCACCAGCCACCGCGCCCTGCCCGTTTTTGACGAATTTCGGCTGAACCTGCGCCGCCTGCTGCTGATGCCGGTTCATTCGGCGACCCGTCTTGTCCAGTGGCGCCATTTCCGGCTGTCGGGCGATCCCTATCTGCTGGTGCCCATGCAACTGGAACACGATTCAAACATGCTGGGCCATTCGCCGTTCCGGTCGAACCGCGAGTTTGTCGAACAGGTCGTCGAGGCGTTCGCCAATTCGGCGCCGCAGCATCACCACCTCGTCTTCAAGGCGCATCCGCTGGAGGATGGGCGCGCAAGGAACCGCCGCTGCATCCGCGATGCCGCAGCCCGGCACGCCGTGGCGGATCGGGTGCATTACTTCCGCGGCGGCAAGCTGGCCGAGATGCTGGCCCATGCCCGGGCGGTCGTCACCGTGAACTCGACCGCGGCGCAACAGGCGCTGTGGCGCGGGCTGCCGGTCAAGGCCCTGGGGCGCGCCGTCTACTGCAAGCCGGGGCTGGTGTCGGACCAGACGCTGGATGATTTCATGGCGAACCCGCGCCTGCCCGACGCCGCGTCCTATCGCGTCTTCCGCGACTACCTGCTGCAGACAAGCCAGGTTCCCGGCGGGTTCTATTCCCGGCGGTCGCGCGCTCATGCGTTGCGCGTGGTGGCCGACCTGATCCTGGCGCCCGAGGATCCCTATCAGGCGCTTGCGGGCGGGCGCTTCCAGCGTCGTCAGCAGATCGGCGAAGTTCTGGACTGACGGTCAGGAAGGTGTGGCATCCCGCAGCGCCACGGTCTAGATTGCGCGCACAACCGGACGGCAAGTCCGGGCCAAGGAACAGGAGTTTCGAGAGGTGACAGTGAAGCTTTCCCCCACCCGTCCGGTGGTGGCCCTGGCAATGCGCCTGACCCTGATCGCCGCGATGACGCTGCTGGCGGCCTGCAGCCTGCCGCGATCCGGCCCCAGCAAGAACGAGATCTATTCGGGCGCCGTCGAAAAGGGCGGCAACACCCATGTGATCTACGTGAATGACCACGTGGCGCGGGCGACGAACTTCACGCCATCCTATGGCTTCTCGAACAGCTTCCTCCGGGCAGGCCAGGTGGGCGCGGACGAGATCCGGGCAGGCGACGTGCTGGGCCTCTCGATCTGGGAAAACGTCGATGATGGCCTGCTTTCGTCGCTGGGGGCCAGCTCGACCGCGCTGCAGGAAATCCAGGTGGACAGCGGCGGCTATATCTTCGTGCCCTATGCGGGCCGGGTCCAGGCGGCGGGCACAACGCCCGACCAACTGCGCCAGATCATCACCGAACGCTTGGCGACCCAGACCCCGGATCCGCAGGTCACGGTGGCCCGCGTGGCGGGCGACGGGGCCACTGTGTCGGTGATGGGCAAGGTCACGGCGCAGGGCGTCTACCCCATCGAACGCCCGACCCGGACGCTGGGCGCGATGCTGGCCCGCGCGGGCGGCGTCTCGATCGAGCCCGAGATCGCCGTGGTCACGGTCAAGCGCGGCAACAGCAACGGCAAGGTCTGGCTGACCGATCTTTATTCGAACGCCAGCAACGACATCGCCCTGCGCCCCGGCGACGTGATCCTGGTCGAGGAGGATCAGCGCAGCTTCACCGCCCTTGGTGCCCTTGGCGGGCAGACCCGCGTGCCCCTGGGCAACGAGGTGGAATTCCAGAAAGTCCTGCATAGCAGCGCTCCGGGAAGGACGCCCGGCGCTTGGCGACACCGGGCTCGTTTCAGTCGGGGCAGGGCT
>JAPSIP010000169.1 GCA_031178645.1 Paracoccus sp. (in: a-proteobacteria)
GGATTCGCTGCGGACCGAGCTTCTGCACGAAAACAGCCCCATCCACCTGACCGAGATCCACCTGCCCGCCGTCAACACGCCCCAGTTCGACTGGGCGCGCAACAAGATGCCCCGCAAGGCCCAGCCCGTCCCCCCGATCCATTCCCCCGAGGCCATCGGCCGCGCCATCCATCGCGCGGCCCTTGACGCCCCGCGAGAGGTTTGGCTGGCCGGATCGGCGGTCAAGGCGATCCTGGGCGATGCCCTGGCCCCTGCCCTTGTGGACCGCGTCCTGTCCCGCCAGGGCTATTCCGGCCAGCAGACGGACGAGGCCGCACAACCCCGGCCCGACAACCTGTTCGCCCCGATGGACGAAAACCGCGATTACGGCGCCTCGGGCAGCTTCGGCGATGACGCCCGGCCCCATGTCACCGCCTATCGCCCTGCCCGCCTGCGCGCGGGCGCAGCGGCGATCGCCTGCGCGGTGGGTTTCGGCATCCTGCGGACGGTGTTGGATCGCAAGACCCGCTTGTAAAGACGGACAGGAGGACGGCATGACCCAATGGTGGATGAACCGCACCGCATACCAGATCTATCCGCGCAGCTTCGCGGATACAAATGGAGACGGGCTGGGCGACATTCCCGGCATCATCGACCGGCTGGATCACCTGGCGGATCTGGGGATCGGGCTGTTGTGGCTGTCGCCGGTCTATCGCTCGCCCATGGCGGACAACGGCTATGACATCTCGGACTATCAGGACATCGCGCCGGAATATGGCACGCTTGCCGATTTCGACCGGCTGGTGGCCGAGGCGGAACGCCGCGACATCGCCATCATCATGGATCTGGTGGTGAACCATTCATCCGACCAGCATCCGTGGTTCCTCGAGGCGAAGCGGGACCGCGCCTCGCCCTTCCACGATTTCTATTTCTGGCGCGACCCGGCCCCGGACGGCGGTCCGCCCGACGACCGGCGGGCCTATTTCGGCGGCCCGGTCTGGACCTATCATCCGCAGGTCGGGCGCTATGCCTTCACCCTCTTCTCGCCCCAGCAGCCGGATCTGAACTGGCAAAATCCCGCCCTGCGCCGCGCCATCTACGACATGATGCGGTGGTGGCTGGACCGGGGCGTGCGGGGCTTTCGGATGGACGTGATCGACCTGATCGGCAAGGACATCGACCGCGACCTGATCGCAGAAGGCCCCCATCTGCACCCCTTCCTGCAAGAGATGCACCGCGAGGTGCTGGCGGGCCGCGACGCCGTGACGGTCGGCGAAAGCTGGAACGTGTCACGGGACACGGCGCTGCTTTACTGCGGGCGCGACCGGGGGGAATTGGACATGGTGTTTCAGTTCGCCCATATCGTTGCGGGCTGGGACGACCTGCACGGCAAGTGGCGCCCTCGCCCGCTGGATCTGGTGGGCTTCAAGAAGGTCTGGGCCGATTGGCAGGCGGCCTTGCAGGACGACGGCTGGAACTCGCTGTTCCTGAACAACCACGACCTGCCGCGATCCGTGTCGCGCTATGGCGATGCGGGCCAATGGCGCGAACGGTCCGCCAAGGCGCTTGCCACGGCCATCCACCTGATGCGCGGCACCCCCTTCGTCTACCAGGGCGAGGAGATCGGCATGACCAATGCGGGCTTTACCGAGATCACCCATTACCGCGACATCGAGCTGATCAACATGCACCGCGAGATGCTGGACCAGGGCCTGCCGGAACACCAGTTCCTGGAAGGCGCGGGCATCACTGCGCGGGACAATGCCCGCACGCCGATGCAATGGGATGCATCCCCCGGCGCGGGCTTCACCACCGGCGATCCCTGGATCGCGATCAACCCGAACCACGACCGGATCAACGTGGCGGCGCAGCAGGGTGACCCGCAATCGGTGCTTGCCCATTACCGCCACCTGATCGCGCTGCGAAAGCGGCACGAGGTGATCGTGCAGGGCCGCTTCATCCCCTGGCTGGACGATCATCCGCAGATCTGGGCCTATGCCCGCGAATGGCGGGGCCAGCGGCTCTCGGTCCTGTGCAACATCTCGTCAAGCCCCGCGCGGGCCGAGGTTCCGCCGGGCCTTTCCGTCAGCGGCACCGGGCTGATCGGCACCGTGCAGCCGCGCGACGCGATCCCCGCCGGGCCGATCCTGCTGGAGCCCTGGGAGGCCGTCGCCGTCCTGGGTGATCCGGGCTAGGGCAGCCGGACCACGGGCTGGCGGGTGATCCAGTCACTCGCGGCCTCGTATTCGCGGCCCAGGTTCAGGATGGCCGCGTCCTGCCCGCGATGGCCGATCAGTTGCAACCCCATCGGCGTCCCCGTGGGGCCAAAGCCTGCCGGGACCGATAGCGCGGGCAAGCCGGTCAGGGACGCGGGCACCACCACCTCCATCCAGCGGTGATAGCTGTCCATCGCCACCCCGGCGATGTCCTTGGGCCAGTGCCAGTCGGCGTCAAAGGCGAAAAGCTGCGCCGATGGCAGGGCCAGCACATCGACATCCATCCCGGCCGTGTGGCGGAACCAGTCGGACCGGATCGTGCTGGCGCGGCGGATATCGGCGGCGGACAAGGCCAGGCCGCGCTCGATCTCCCACCGCAGTTCGGGCTTGACCATGTCTGGGGCGGTGCGCAGCAGCACCTCGAGGTTGCCAGCGATGGTCCAGCTTCGCAGCGTGGTCCAGGCCTGCCACAGCGCCTCGGCCGGGAAGGGCGGCGCAATGGGCGTCACCTCGTGGCCCAGATCCGCGAAGACGCGCAGGGCCGCCTCGCACAGATCCAGCACGCCCGGTTCGGTGGCATAGGCCCCGCCCCAATCGCCCAGCCAGCCGATCCGCAGCTTGCGGCCCGGCATCTGCGGCCGATACGGGCCGCTGGAATGGGGATGGCGCGGGTCGTGTTCGGACTGGACCGCCAGCAGCAGTTCCAGGTCGCGGATCGACCGCGCCATGGGACCGTCGGTGGACAGTTGCGCCAGGAACAGATCCCCCGGGCCCCCGCCCGCCACCAGGCCATAGCTGGGGCGGAAACCGAAGACGTTGTTCCAGCCCGCCGGGTTGCGCAGCGACCCCATCATGTCCGACCCGTCGGCAAGCGCCACCATCCGGGCGGCAAGCGCCGCGCCCGCCCCGCCGCTGGACCCGCCAGCCGAACGGCCCAGGTCATAGGGGTTGCGCGTGACGCCATAGACCGGGTTGTAGCTGTGCGATCCCAGGCCGAATTCCGGCGTGTTGGTCTTGCCGATGATGACCGCCCCTGCCCTGCGCAGCCGCGCGACCATCGGGCTGTCCGCCGCAGGCACATGGTCGCGGAACGCGGGAGAGCCATAGGTGGTCACGATCCCCGCGGTATCGGCCAGATCCTTGACCGCCATCGGCAGGCCCTGCAAGGGTCCGGGGGGCGCGGCCTCGGCCTCGGCCAGCAGCGTGTCGCGGTCGCGCAGCGCCACGATGGCGTTGATCGCGGGGTTGACCCGCTCGATCCGGTCCAGGGTTTCGGCCATTAGTTCGCGGGGTGTGATGGTTCCTGCGCGCAGGGCGGCCAGTTGGTGGGTGGCGTCATGGTCTATCATGCGGGTATTCATGGCAGGCGGGGCGGCGCGGTCAAGATGCGCCGGGCATGGCGCCTTTGCCGCCCCTCCGGCGTTAAGGCGCGGGGCGGTCGGTCTGCCCCACCGCGACAAGGAGAGAACCGTTGGGATCATTCGTCATCGCCATGGGCGCCGCGCCTCACATGAAGCTGTCGCAAGGAGGCCGCGCCTTCAGCGCCGTCGACACGCCCCTTGCCTTTGACAGCCATGACGCCGCCTATGACTATCTTTTGCGCCATGCCGAGGAAGAACCGCTGAAGGGCGTCCGGGGCGAGATTCTGGAAGACCTGTCCTTGTAGCGCGCGGGGGCGGTCAGCCCCCCGCCTCGACCCGGACCTGGGACACGCGCGGATCGCTGCGTCGGACGGCAGTTTGCAGCCGCCCGATCAGATGGGTGCGGCAATAGGTGGCGTGGAACCGGCTGGGGGCGATCAGGACCAGGCAGCCCCCGGCAATGCCGCCATTGGCCAGGCCCGCGAACCAGGCGTCGAACAGGGCGCGATCCTCGGCCGCCAGATGGGCGCGGGCCGCGCCCCAGACCCCCTCGGCGGCCGCGACATCGGCGCGGCGGAAGGGAACGACGGTGCGGTCGGCTTCTTCCGGTGCCGTCCCCTCGCCGCCCATGCGGGCGACATAGTCCGGCCCGATATTGGGCCAGGCAGGGCGCGTGTCCAGCAGGATCCGGTCGAGATCCAGCCCCAGCACCGACACCCTGCCCCGCGCGCCCTGGCGCTTGACGGTGATCCAGCCCGAGGCCCGCAGCCGCGCCATGTCGCGCTTGACGGTCCGTTCGTCCACGCACCACAGGCGGGCGATCTCTCGCTGGCCGATCGACAATTCGTCGGCCTGCCAGTTATAGCGGGTG
>JAPSIP010000170.1 GCA_031178645.1 Paracoccus sp. (in: a-proteobacteria)
GCCATCCGCGACCCGAACCCGGTGATCTTCCTGGAAAACGAGATCCTCTATGGCCGGTCCTTCGAGGTGCCGGACCTTGAGGACTTCACCATCCCCTTCGGCAAGGCCCGCATCGCGCGCACCGGCAAGGACGTGACGATCATCAGCTTCGGCATCGGCATGGCCCATTCGCTGGAAGCCGCCGACAAGCTGGCTCAGGAAGGCATCGAGGCCGAGGTCATCGACCTGCGCACCCTGCGCCCAATCGACTATGGCACGATCATCGAATCGGTGAAGAAGACCAACCGCGCCGTCACGGTCGAGGAAGGCTTCCCCGTGGGGTCCATCGGCAACCACCTGTCGGCCTATATCATGGAAAACGCCTTCGATTACCTGGACGCGCCCGTGATCAACTGCACCGGCAAGGACGTGCCCATGCCCTATGCCGCCAATCTTGAAAAGCACGCGCTGATCACCGCCTCCGAGGTCGTCGAGGCGGTGAAGAAAGTCACCTACAGGTAAGGGGAACGCGTTATGCCGACAGAAATCCTGATGCCCGCGCTGTCCCCCACCATGGAGGAAGGCACGCTGGCCAAATGGCTGGTCAAGGAAGGCGACGAGGTAAAATCCGGCGACATCATCGCCGAGATCGAGACCGACAAGGCCACAATGGAGTTCGAGGCCGTCGATGAAGGCACCATCGGCAAGCTGCTGATCGCCGAAGGCAGCGCGGGGGTGAAGGTGAACACCCCCATCGCCGTGCTGCTGGAGGAAGGCGAGGATGCCTCGGCCGCTGCAGCCAGCCCTGCCCCTGCCAAGGCAGGCCCCGCCGCCGAGGAAAAGGCCGCAGCCGAAAAGGGCTATGGCGGCCCCATCGGCGCACCCGTGGCTGGCGATGCCGGTGCGTCGAAAGCTGCGCCCGCCAAGGCCGAAGGGGGCGACCGCGTCTTCGCCTCTCCCCTCGCCCGCCGCATCGCGGCCGAAAAGGGCATCGACCTGTCGGGCATCACCGGCACCGGCCCCCGCGGCCGGATCGTCAAGGCCGATGTCGAGGGCGCGAAGCCCGGCGCGGCGAAGCCCGCCACGGCACCCGCCGCTGCAACACCCGCCGCCGCAGCCCCGGTTGCCGCGCAGGCGCCAAAAGCGCCTTCCGCCGACGCGATCCTCAAGATGTATGCGGATCGCGAAACGACCGAGGTGCCGCTGGACGGAATGCGCCGCACCATCGCCGCGCGCCTGTCCGAGGCCAAGCAGACCATCCCGCATTTCTATCTGCGCCGTTCGGCCAAGCTGGACGCGCTGATGGAGTTCCGCGCCATGCTGAACAAGCAGCTGGAATCGCGGGGCGTGAAGCTGTCGGTCAATGACTTCATCATCAAGGCCTGCGCCCTGGCGCTGCAGCAGGTGCCGGACGCCAATGCCGTCTGGGCGGGCGACCGCATCCTGAAGCTGAAGCCGTCGGATGTGGCGGTGGCTGTGGCCATCGAGGGCGGGCTGTTCACCCCCGTCCTGAAGGACGCGCACCAGAAGACGCTGTCGGCGCTTTCGGCGGAAATGAAGGATCTGGCGGGCCGCGCCAAGTCGAAGAAGCTCGCCCCTCACGAATACCAGGGCGGCAGCTTCGCGATCTCGAATCTCGGCATGTTCGGGATCGAGAATTTCGACGCCGTCATCAACCCGCCCCACGGCGCGATCCTGGCCGTCGGCGCGGGCATCCAGACCCCTGTCGTCGAAAAGGGCGAGGTCGTGGTCCGCAATGTCATGTCCATGACCCTGTCGGTCGATCACCGGGTGATCGACGGCGCGCTCGGCGCGCAGCTTCTGGAAGCCATCGTCAACCATCTGGAAAACCCGATGGGGATGCTGGCCTGAAACCTCGGGCAGACACGTCAAAGGGGCGCCCTCGAATGGCGCCCCTTTCTTCGTCGTTGCGCAAATACCCTCGGGGGGTCCGGGGGGCGAAGCGCCCCCGGCCACCGCGGGACGCAGATCAGGCCAAGGCGTCCTCGATCGCGCCGACAAAGGCGTCCAGATCATCCGGCTTGCGGCTGGTGATGATGCCGCCGTCAACTACCACCTTTTCGTCCACGACATCTGCGCCCGCGTTCTTCATGTCGGAACGGATAGATTCATAGCTGGTCAGGCGCTTGCCTTTCGCCAGTCCTGCCTCGGCCAGCAGCCAAGGGGCGTGGCAGATCGCGGCGATGGGCTTTCCGGCATCGGCAAAGCTGCGGATCAGGCCGATTGCCTTCTGGTCGGTGCGCAGGTTGTCGGGGTTGATGACGCCGCCCGGCAGCACCAGGATGTCGTAATCCCCCGCGCCCACGTCCGGGATCGCCTTGTTGGCCGTCACCGACTTGCCCCAGTCATCCTTGTCCCAGGCCTTGATGTCACCCGCCTTGGGCGCGGCAATATCGACCTGATGGCCCGCATCCTTCAGCTTTTCCAGCGGCACGAACAGTTCGGACTGTTCGAACCCGTCCGATGCCATGATCAGAACCCTTGCCATGAATGGCCTCCTTTCGTGTCAGCCCACCCAATGCAAGGTCCTGCGCGAAGTTCCCCTTATTCCGCCGGCTGCCGTGGCCGGTTAAGCCCGATCCGCCGTGCGACCCAGCCGGTCAACCGCCCCTGCCCGCCGTGGATCAGCGAAAACAGCGCGGGCACGAAAAGCAAGGACAGGACCGTGGACAACAGCAGCCCGCCGATCACTGCGATGGCCATGGGGGCGCGAAACTCGCCCCCCTCGCCCGTCGCCAGGGCGGACGGGATCATCCCCGCGCTCATGGCGATGGTGGTCATGACAATGGGACGGGCGCGCTTGTGGACCGCGTCCAGGATTGCATCCTTCTTGGCCACGCCCTGCTCGATCGCCGTCAGCGCGAATTCCACCAGCATGATCGAGTTCTTGGTGACGATCCCCATCAGCATCAGGAAGCCGATCACCACCGCCATGCTGATCGAATGGCCGGTCACGAACAGCGCCAGGATCGCCCCACCGATGGCAAGCGGCAGCGACAGCAGGATCGACACCGGGGTGATGAAGTTGTGGAAAAGCAGCACCAACACGACATAGACCAGCAGCACCCCCGCACCCATCGCCGTGCCGAAGGCGCCGAAAACCTCGCCCATGATCTCGGCATCGCCTGATGGCTGGATGCGGGTGCCGGGCGGCAGCTCGATCTGGGCCTGCAATTCCGCGACCTGGGCGCTGACCGGGCCAAGCAACTGCCCGTCGGCCAGGTTCGCGCTGACCGTGGTCTGGAACTGGCGGTCGTAACGCCCGATCTCGGTCGCGCCGGCCGAGAACGTGACATCGGCCACGGCCCCCAAGGGCACCTGCCCGGCCAAGGAATTGACCCGCAGGTTCTGCACCGTCACCAGGTCGGCGCGGGCATCGGCGTTCAGACGCACGACAATGGGGATCTGTTCGTCGCCTGCGTTGAACTTGGCCAGGTTCGCCTCGACATCGCCCAGCGTCGCCACGCGCAGGGTCGTTGCCATCTCGCTGGCCGAGACGCCCAGTTGCGCCGCCACATCCGCGCGGGGCGTGATCTGGATCTCCGGGCGCTGCAACCGCGCCGTGGTCGTCACGCTTTCCAGCGACGGCAGTTGGGACATCGCGGTTGCCAGCCGCTCGGCGGCAAGCGCCGCCCCTTCTTCGGTCGCGCCCAGGACATTGATGGTCAGGTCGTTCTGGCCGTTTTCATTCTGGAAGTTGATGCGCATGTCGGCGGTGCCGGCCAGGCGGCTCTTCAACTCCTCCTCCAGCACGAACTGGGACCGCTCGCGCGTTTCCTTCTTGCCATAGTTGATCATCACCCGCGCCTCGGTCACGTCGGCCCCGTCGCTATAGACGAAGACCGACTGCACCTCGGGCACCTCGTCAATCTGCGCGGACAGGCGGCGGGCGGCGTCCTCGGTGTTGTCGATGGTGGCGCCGGGGGGCAGTTCGACCTGGATCTGGCTGCGGCCGATGTCCGATGCCGGGATGAACTCGGTCGGCAGCAGGGTCGCGGAATAGATGGATCCCGCAAAGATCCCTACGCCCGTCAGCAGCGTCAGCCCGCGGTGCCGCATGGTCCAGCCGACGATGCGCATCAGGACGCGCATGATGAAACCGTCACGCTGTTCGGTCCCGTGGACGGTGCCGCGCATCAGATAGGCAGCCATCATCGGCGTGATGATCCGCGCCACCAGCAGCGAGAACAGGACCGACACCGCGACCGTCAGCCCGAACTGCTTGAAATACTGCCCAGGGATCCCGCCCATGAAGCTGACCGGCGCAAAGACCGCGACGATGGAAAAGCTGATCGCGATCACCGTCAGGCCGATCTCGTTCGCGGCTTCCTCACTGGCCTCGTAGGGGGGCACGCCC
>JAPSIP010000171.1 GCA_031178645.1 Paracoccus sp. (in: a-proteobacteria)
AGTTCGAAGCCCTGGCCGCGCATGACGCGATGGTCTTCTTCTCGGGCGCGCTGAAGACGGTGGCGGCATCCCTGTTCAAGATCGCCAACGACATGCGCCTGCTGGGATCCGGCCCGCGTTCGGGTCTGGGCGAGCTGATCCTGCCGGAAAACGAGCCGGGGTCGTCGATCATGCCGGGCAAGGTCAACCCGACCCAGGCCGAGGCGCTGACCATGGTCTGCGCCCATGTGATGGGCAATGACGCGGCCATTGGTTTCGCGGGCAGCCAGGGGCATTTCGAACTGAACGTCTATAACCCGATGATGTCCTATAACGTCATCCAGTCGATGCAGCTTCTGGGCGACGCGGCTGGATCCTTCACCGACAACATGGTCGTGGGCACCCAGGCCAATGTCGCGCGGATCGAAAAACTGATGAAGGAATCGCTGATGTTGGTGACGGCGCTGGCGCCGACCATCGGCTATGACAACGCCACGAAGGTCGCTAAGACCGCGCACAAGAACGGCACCACCCTGCGCGAGGAGGCGATCGCCCTGGGCTTCGTGGATGGCGAGACCTTCGACCGCGTCGTCCGCCCCGAGGACATGATCAGCCCAAAGGGCTGATAGGACTTGACCTAATCGGGCCGGGGCGCGTTATCCTGACGCGTCCCGGTTTTTCATTGGACCCATGACCAAGATCATCAACCTGCGACAGGCCCGCAAGCAGCGCGCCCGCGACGACAAGCGCGCGTCAGGCGACGCGAACGCCGCGAAGTTCGGCGAAGCCAAGCCGCTGCGGGACGCCCGCCAGGCCGAGGCCGACCGTTCGGCCCGCATCCACGACGCGCACCGGCTGGACGGTCGTCGGGACGATGATTGACCTGCCGCCGATGACGCCCCCGGCCAAGCGGTCGGTGACAATCGACGGGCACCGCACCTCGGTCTCGCTGGAGGATGCCTTCTGGCGCGGCATCGCGGATGCCGCCCGCGCGCGGGGCATGACGCGGGCGCAACTAATTGGCCAGATCGACCATGCCCGCCCGCCCGAGGTCGGGCTGGCGACGGCGTTGCGGCTGTTCGTGCTGGCGGACATGCAACGGCAGGCCGGGGGCGCTTCGCCCCCCGGACGCCCCGAGGATATTTAGTCCAAGATGATGGATCAGGCGCGCAGGGTGCCGCCGGTCGCCTTCTGCACCTTGTCGATGATCTTCTGGCTGACGGCCTCGATTTCCGCATCCGTCAGGGTCTTGTCCCTCGGCTGCAACCGGGCCTTGATCGCGATGGATTTGCGACCGCCGTCAAGGCCCGTGAACTGGTCGAAGACCGTCACGCTGTCGATCAGCGCCTTGTCCGCGCCGGCAGCGGCATTGACCAGGGTCAGCGCCTCGACCTGCGGGTCCACGACAAAGGCGAAGTCGCGCTCGACCGCTTGCAGTTCGGAAATCGCAAGCGCCGGGCGGGTCGCGGTCATCGCTTTGGGGAACGGCACATTGGCGATGCGGACGGTGAAGGCCACGGCGGGGCCTTTGACATCGAAGGCGCGCAGGATGCGGGGGTGGATTTCCCCGAAGGTCGCCAGCACGTTCGGGCCAAGGGCGATGTTGCCCGCGCGGCCAGGGTGCCACCAGGGATCCAGCTTGCGGTTCACCTGCACCTTGGCGGGCGCGCCGATTGCGGCCAGCACGGCCTCGGCATCCGCCTTGGCATCATAGAGGTCCACCTTCCGGCGGCTGCCGAAGGGATCGCGTGGCGCGGTATTGCCGATCATCAGGCCCGACAGTTGCGTTGCCTGTTCGCCCGGCTCGCCGCCCGGGAAGACGGGGCCCAATTCGAACAGCGCCAGGTCGGCAAATCCGCGCGCCTGGTTGCGCGCCGCGGCGGCCAGAAGACCGGGCAGCAGGTCGGGGCGCAGATGCGTCATTTCGCTGCTGATGGGGTTTTCGACCCGCACCGCATCCAGGCCGCCGCCGAACAGCGCCGCCGAGGCGCTGTCGATGAAGCTGTAGGTCACGCATTCATTGTAGCCGAGCGCCGCAGTCTGCCGCCGCGCAGTCTTCTCGCGCACCTGCAATGGCGTCAGCACCGGCTTCGGCACGCCGGGCTTCGGACGCGGCAGGGGCTGGCCCTGCAGCTTGGTCAGGCTTGCGATCCGGGCGATTTCCTCGACCAGGTCAGCCTCGCCCAGCACGTCGGGACGCCAGGACGGGACATGGGCCATGTCGCCCTCCATCCGGAAGCCAAGCGCGGTCAGGGTCGCGCGCTGTTCCTCGGCCGGGATGTCCAGGCCCACAAGGCTGGCGGTGCGGGCGGTGTCCAGGCGATAGGCGCGGGCGGTGTCGGGCGCGGCGCCGGCCTCGACCACCTCGGACGGCTCGCCGCCGCAAAGGTCCAGGATCATCCGGGTCGCAAGTTCCAGCCCCGGGCGGGTGAAGGCGGGATCCACGCCGCGTTCGAAGCGATAACGGGCGTCGCTGTTGATCTTCAGCGCACGGCCGGTCGCGGCGATGGCGATCGGATCCCAGTATGCGCTTTCCAGGAATACGTCGGCCGTGCCGTCGTCGCAGCCGGAATGTTCGCCGCCCATGATGCCGGCGATGCCTTCAGGACCGTTCACATCAGCGATCACCATAGCACCTTCGGGCAGGCTGTAGGTCTTGCCGTCAAGCGCCAGGATCTCCTCGCCCGCCTTGGCGGGACGGACCGACAGGTCGCCCGAAACCTTGGTAACATCAAAGACATGCATCGGCCTGTTCAGGTCATAGGTGAACAGGTTGGTGATATCGACCAGCGTGTTGATCGGGCGCAACCCGATGGCGCGCAGGCGCTGTTGCAGCCAGTCGGGCGACGGCCCGTTCCGGACGCCCCGGATCACGCGGCCCGTGAAATAAGGGGCCTTGTCGGCGACAGCAGGGTCGATGGTCACGCCGACAGGGCTGGGAA
The DNA here is from genome assembly GCA_031178645.1 of Paracoccus sp. (in: a-proteobacteria). Taxonomy (GTDB): domain Bacteria; phylum Pseudomonadota; class Alphaproteobacteria; order Rhodobacterales; family Rhodobacteraceae; genus Paracoccus. Next base: position 2,922 of record JAPSIP010000171.1, read on the forward strand.
ACTGGCCCGGAACCACCGTATCGGACACGGGCTTCAGCACGCCCAGGCCACGCGCCGCCAGATCGCGGGCAATGCCGTGGACGCCAAGCGCGTCGGGGCGGTTGGGGGTGATCTTGATGTGGATCATCGGATCGACCTTGTCCGGCGCGTTTTGCGCCAGCCAGGCAACGAACCGCTGGCCCACCTCGCCCGAGGGCAGTTCGATGATCCCGTTGTGTTCGTCCGACAGCTCCAGCTCTCGCTCGGACGCCATCATGCCGTGGCTCTCGACGCCGCGGATCTTGCCCACGCCCAAGGTCACGTCGATGCCCGGCACATAGTCGCCGGGTTTGGCCAGGACCACGGTGATCCCCTCGCGCGCATTCGGGGCGCCGCAGACTATCTGCTTCTCGCCCTCGTCGGTCAGCACGCGGCAGACGCGCAGGCGGTCGGCGTCGGGATGCTGTTCCGCCTGCAGGATTCGGGCCAGGGTGAAGCTGCGCAGCTTGCCCATGGGATCGCGCACCTCCTCGACCTCGAGTCCCAGGTCGGTCAGCGCCTCGGCGATCTGATCCAGGGTCGCGTTCGTATCGAGATGCTCTTTGAGCCAGGAGAGGGTGAACTTCATGATCTCGCTTTCCGGTTTCGCCAGCACGGACGTTTGCCTGCGTTGAACCCATCCCGGGCCGGATGGTCAAGCGGCAAGCCGTTCCCGGGGCGCACGGAAAACCGAAAATATCGCGCGGCCGATTGTCCAGGGCTGCCGCAAGTGCCAGAACTTGCGCGGATCCGGCGCATTCGCCGCAGAAGGAGTGGATCATGCCCCATCGTCACCGCCTCGCGCGGGCCTGCCTGACCACCACCGCCGCCCTGGCCCTGGCCCTGCCGGCGATGGCCGAGGACCAGGCACCCGCACCGGCGCAGGACGGCAGCCAGATTTGCGGGGGCGCGGTCGAATGGCTTGGCGGAGAGGACGGGGCGGCCATCTCGGCTAGTTCCGGCCCGTTGTCGGCACCGGCGCAGGTCACGGGCAGCGCGCGGTCGCTGTTCGCATTCCGGGTCGCGACCGACAGCCAGGCCATCCGCGCGGAAGCCCGGGCGGAGGAAGGTGATCCCGCCATCGCGCTGTTGACCGAGGAAGGCGACGTGATCGCCGAAAATGACGATACGCCGACCTCGCTCAATTCCTCGGTTGAGACGAATCTGGGTCCGGGCACCTATTGCCTTGCCTTGTCGTCGGTCGGCGAGGGTGCGATGGCCGCCAGCGTGCAGGTCTCCCGTCCCGACCAGCCTGCCCTGCTGGCAGCAGATGGCGAGGGCAGTTCAGGGATCGAGGCGATCACCCCCTGCACGCCGGACACCCCGGCTGCTGCCCTGGCAGAAGGATCGCTGGATGACCAGTTGGGACAAGGCCCGGTCAGCGTGCAGCAGGACGCGAT
>JAPSIP010000172.1 GCA_031178645.1 Paracoccus sp. (in: a-proteobacteria)
CGATGGTGACCGACATCGACCCGCCGGTGACGAACAGGGCGTGCTGGATTTCGGGATCGTCGTCGGGATTGTCGGACCCGCCGCCCTCGGCCAGTTCGACGATGTACTGGCTGAAGGTCTCGGCAAAGCCCGACAGGGGCCGGGCGATCATCCACATCCGCATCCCCGTCCAGCCGGGCAGGTAGGAGGTGACGATGTCGCGCATGACGGTGCGGGGGATGACGGCATAGGCTTCCGTGAAGACGGCCGTGTCGGTCGTCATGCCCGTCTGCGGCGGCAGGCCCGCCACCGGACCGGCATAAGGAATGCGCTGCGGTTCGGCGCGCGGGACTTCGGCCACGTCGCCGGTCGGCGCGCCGGCGGGGGGAAGGTCGGGGGTCATGTCGGTCATTTCAGGGCCTCTTTCAGGCGAAGCTCGCCGATGCGCGTGACCTGGCGTTCGGCCTCGGTGCGTTCGGTCGGGGTGTCGTTGTCGATGCGGGCCTGCATGGCCGCCATGATGCCGGCCTTGTCGTGGTCGCGGACGGCAATGATGAAGGGGAAGCCGTGCTTGGCCACATAGGCGTCATTGAGGCGTGTGAAGGTCGCGCGTTCATCGTCCGTCAGGCTGTCGAGGCCCGCGCTGGCCTGTTCGGCGGTGCTGTCGGCCGTCAGCCGTTTCGCCTGCGCCAGCTTGCCCGCCAGGTCGGGGTGCGCGTTCAGCACGCCCAGCCGTTCCTCGTCCGAGGCGCTGCGGAAGACTTGCGCCATCCGTGCGGCAAGTCCGCTTGGGCTGTCATGGACCGCGCCCATCTCGGCGTCCCAGACACGCTCGGCTATGAAGGAGGAATGTTCGTAGATGCTGCCGAAGGCCTGGACGAAGGCGTCGCGGTCCATCTGCGACGGACGCTGGCGCGGCTGATTGGGATGCACCTCGGCCCAGTGGCGCGCGATGTCCAGGCGGCTGGCGAACCAGACGCCCTCGTGCTGGCGGCAATGGTCCAGGAACCGCTTGATCGCCATCGCGCGGCCCGGCCGCCCGGCCAGGCGGCAATGCAACCCGATCGACATCATCTTGGGCGCCCCCGCCGCGCCTTCGGCATAAAGGATGTCAAAGCTGTCGCGCAGGTAGTCGAAGAAATCCGTCCCCGTGCCGAAGCCCTGGCCCGACGAAAAGCGCATGTCGTTGGCGTCCATCGTATAGGGCACCATCAGCTGCGGCTTGCCGTTGTGGACGTGCCAATAGGGCAGTTCGTCCGCGATCGTGTCGGCCAGATATTCGAAGCCGCCTTCCTCGCAGCCAAGCGCCACCGTGTTCATGGAACAGCGGCCCTGGTAGAAGCCGCGGGGACGTTCGCCGGTGACGCGGGTGTGCAGATCGACCGCCTGGGCGATGTGGTCCGCCTCGACCTCTCGCGGGATGTCGCGATAGTCGATCCATTTCAGCCCGTGGGTCGCGATCTCCCATCCCGCCGCCTTCATCGCGGCCACCTGTTCGGGGCTGCGTTCAAGCGCCGTCGCCACGCCATAGACAGTCACGGGAATGTCGCGCAGCATCCGGTGCAGCCGCCAGAAGCCCGACCGCGCGCCATAGTCATAGATCGATTCCATGTTCCAGTGCCGCTTGCCGGGCCAGGGCTGGGCGCCGATGATCTCGGACAGGAAGGCCTCGCTGGCGGCGTCGCCGTGTTCGATGCTGTTCTCGCCGCCTTCCTCGTAGTTGAGGACGATCTGGACCGCGATCCTTGCGCCGCCGGGCCATTGCGGGTCGGGGGTGGTCTCGCCATATCCTCGCAGGTCGCGGCTGTAGCGCATCGGACATCCTTTCTGTGGCAGCGTGGTCACAGCAAACCGCGTGCCGGCCTGCACGGCAAGCGGGCAGAGGCGTAATTCTGTATCAACGAATCGGAAAAGATCGCTGCGGTTTCAATTCGCTGTTGAAAGACTTGCGGGCTGGCGATGATTGTTGCGCCGAACAAGGCCCCCATAAGCTGCGCGCAGGGCGGCCGACATGAGCCGCGCGGGAGGGAACCCCATGGAACGCTACTTCAAGCTGTCGCAACACGGCAGCACGGTCAGGACCGAGGTGATCGCAGGCATCACCACCTTCCTGACCATGGCCTATATCATCTTCGTCAACCCCGACATCCTGTCAACGACGGGCATGGACCGCAACGCGGTCTTTGTCGCCACCTGCCTGGCCGCCGCCATCGGATCGGCCGTGATGGGTCTGTGGGCCAACTGGCCCATCGGCATGGCACCCGGCATGGGACTGAACGCCTTCTTCGCCTTTACCGTCGTCGGCGCGATGGGCTTTACCTGGCAGCAGGCGCTTGGCGCGGTCTTCATCAGCGGCCTGATCTTCCTGTTCCTGTCGGCGACCGGCATCCGCCGCTGGCTGGTGGCGGGTATCCCCGTGTCGATGCGCAGCGGGGTTGCCGCCGGGATCGGCATGTTCCTGGGCATCATCGCGCTGCAATCCTCGGGGATCGTGGTGGACAGCCCGGCCACGCTGGTCACGCTGGGCGATTTGACCAACCCCGGCACGCTGCTGACGGTCGCGGGCTTCTTCATCATCGTGGCGCTTGACGCGCTGCGGGTGACGGGCGCGATCCTGATCGGCATCCTGGTCATCACGGTGGCCGCGATCCTGCTGGGCGTCAGCCAGTTCGGCGGCATCATGTCCATGCCCCCCGCCATCGCGCCGACGCTGATGCAGCTTGATGTCTGGGGCGCACTTGGCTTTGGCATCTTCCACGTCATCCTGGTCATGGTCCTGGTCGAGGTCTTTGACGCCACCGGCACCCTGATCGGCGTCGCCAAGCGGGCGGGCCTGCTGAAGGAAGGCCCGGTCCATACCAATCCCGGCCTGTCGCGTGCGCTGATGGCGGATTCGACCGCGATCACCGTGGGGTCAATGCTGGGAACCTCGTCCACGACCGCCTATGTCGAAAGCGCCTCGGGCGTGCAGGCGGGCGGGCGCACCGGACTGACCGCGCTTGTGGTGGCGCTGCTGTTCCTGCTGGCGATGTTCTTCGCGCCGCTGGCCGGGTCGGTGCCCGCCTATGCCACCGCGCCGGCGCTGCTGTATGTGGCGACCCTGATGGTGCGCGAACTGTCCGAGATCGAGTGGGAGGACGTGACCGAATCCGCCCCCGCCGTGCTGACCGCCCTGGTCATGCCCTTCACCTATTCCATCGCCAACGGCCTGGCCTTCGGCTTCATCAGCTATGCTGTGATCAAGCTGCTGACGGGCAAAGCCAGCCAGGTCCATGCCGCGACCTGGATCGTGGCCGCGCTGTTCGTGATCAAGTTCGCCTTCTTCGGCGGCCACTGATCCCGAAGCCCCGGCGCAACCCAAGGCTTCGCGAGCGATCGCGAAGCCTTTTTCTTATCCGCCCATCGCGTGGCTCAGTTCCGCCGCCGCAGCCGCCACGACCGCGCCCAGTGTCTTGATGTGTTCATGCCCGATCCGATGGGTGGGGCCGCTGACGCTGACGCCTGCGATGGCCTCTCCGGTCAGGTCGAAGACCGGGGCGGCGATGCAGCGCATTCCACGGGTCCGTTCCTCGTCGTCAAAGGAAAAGCCGCGCGACCGGATGCGGGCCATGTCCTGGGTTAGTGCGTCGGGTGTCGTCAGCGTCTTGTCGGTAAAGCCCGCAAGGCTTGCACCGTCCAGATAGGTCTGCAACGTCTCGGGCCGGCCAAAGGCCAGCAGCGCCTTGCCGATGCCCGATGCGTGCAGGGGCGACCGCGTGCCCGGCGGGAAGAAGGCGCGGATGGTTTCCTGCGTCTCGGCCTGGCTGACGAACAGCACGGCATCGCCGTTCAGGATCCCCAGGTTCGCGGTCTCGCCAGTATGCTTCATCAGCGCCTGCAGGATGGGCCGGGCACGTTCCACGATGCCGGACCGGCGCATGAAGGCCGACCCCAGCCGAAAGGTCGCGGGACCGATGTTCCAGGCCTGGGTGGCCGGGTCGCTTTCCACGATCCCCCGCGCGGCCATGGAATGCAGCAGCCGATGCACGGTCGAGGGGGGCTGCTCGATGCGTTCGGCCACCTCGGACAGGGTCAGGCCGGGATGGGCCGCCAGCAGGTCCAGCATGTCAAGCGCGCGGTCCAGCACCTGCACCGTCCCGGCCGCATCCTTGGTGCTGCGAGGACGCCCCCGGCGGCGGGTAGGTTCGGTCATTTTCGCCCTTTTCTTAAGAATACATAACGAAATCCGCGATAATCAGAAACACGGCCTGAAAAATGTCAAGTTGCTGATCAAGCGTCTCAATTCCGCTTTCTGGCCCATATTGGAAAACAATTCCAGAAAAATTGTGACATCTGGTCGCAGGGGGTATGCTGGACG
>JAPSIP010000173.1 GCA_031178645.1 Paracoccus sp. (in: a-proteobacteria)
CAGATGCGCGCCTTCGAGGATCGCTTCATGTCGATCGGCCTGCCCTATCGCGTGATTGGCGGCCCGCGCTTCTATGAACGCGCCGAGATCCGCGACGCCATGGCCTATTTCCGGCTGGTGGTCAGCCCCGCCGACGACCTGGCCTATGAACGCATCGCCAATACCCCAAAGCGCGGCCTTGGCGAAAAGGGCCTGCAGGCGATCCAGCACATGGCGCGGGTGCGCGGACTGTCGCTGCTGGACGGCACGGTCGCCGCGCTGACGGCGGGCGATCTGTCGGGCAAGGCCGCAGCCCAGATGCGCCAGTTCACGGAAAGCCTGGGCCGCTGGCACGCCGATGCCCTGGACGACCGCGTGAACCATGTCGAACTGGCCGAACGGATCCTGGACGAATCCGGCTATACCGCCATGTGGCAGAACGACAAGTCGCCCGACGCGCCGGGGCGGCTCGACAACCTCAAGGAACTGGTCAAGGCGCTCGAGGAATTCGAGAACCTGCAAGGCTTTCTGGAACACGTGGCCCTGGTCATGGACCGCGACGATGGCGAGGCAGCCGAGCAGGTCAGCATCATGACGCTGCACGCCGCCAAGGGCCTGGAATTCCCCGTCGTCTTCCTGCCGGGGTGGGAAGATGGGCTGTTCCCCAGCCAGCGCGCAATGGACGAGAACGGCACCAAAGGGTTGGAGGAAGAACGGCGGCTGGCCTATGTCGGCATCACGCGGGCCGAACGGCTTGCGACGATCAGCTTTGCGGGGAACCGGCGCCTTTACGGGCAATGGCAAAGCAGTATGCCCTCGCGCTTTGTCGATGAGCTTCCGCCCGAGCATGTCGAGGTGCTGACCCCGCCCGGCCTTTACGGCGGCGGTTATGGCGCGGCGATGGCATTCGCGGCGGGCGGTCCGGTCAATGCGCTGCACGAACGCGCGGCCAAGGCCGATGTCTACAACTCTCCGGGTTGGAAGCGGATGCAGTCACGCGCATCCGAACGCAAGGCCCCCGTCCACCGCGCGCCTATCATCATCGATGCCGAGCCTGCATCGAAGTTCACGGTGGGCGACCGCGTGAGCCATGCGAAGTTCGGCGAAGGCACTGTCATGGGAATTGCCGAGGATACGCTGACCGTCCAGTTCACGGCGGGCTTCAAGAACATCAAGGCCGCCTATGTCCAGCCCGCGGGCGGGGATGATGACGTGCCGTTCTAGGGCCCGTGCCTTCTGACGGCTGGTCCCCTGCCCGGCGCGGTGCTAGCCTGCGGGCCGAACCATCTCGGGACTGTTCCTTGGCCGCCTTCATCCGCCTGATCCTGTTCCTGCTGATCGCCGAGGCGCTGTTCTATCTGCTGCTGCGGGTCTATCTGCGGTCGCTGCGCCGCGAGCGGCTTGAGGAGACCTGGGACCAACGCCATCCCGCCATGCCGGGGAACACCCCCGCCCGGCGAGAGTTCGTTCGCAGGTCCATGATCGGGTTCGACAAGACGCTGAAATCGCGGCTGTTGCTTCTGGTCTTCGTTCTGCCCAATCTGGCGATCATGGGCATCATCTATTGGGTCAACTGGCAGTAAGGACCGCTTTCCATGCATTATCTCAAGGTCGCGGTCGGCGTGCTGTTCGGCATCGCGGTGTTTTTGTTCCTGGACTATGCGCTGCCGTCCAAGAACACGGTGCGCATCACCAATACCTATAACCGCCTGACCTCGGTCACGCCGTCAAACGCGATCTTCTATGCCTCGGACAACACGGGCACGGTCGAAAATGCCCAGGGTCAGCGCGATGTGCGCTTCATCGAAACCGTCCGCCCCAACGGCAAGGTCTTCGTTTACCGCAACGAGGATACCGGCTGGATCTGGCCGCCCTATTTCAAATACGACAGCGCCAACCTGCAGGCCGAGGCAACGAACCTGCAATCGGGCCGCGACAATCCGCAATGGGTCAGCGTCACCGCCTATGGCTGGCGGATGGCCTGGCTTTCGACCTATCCCAACGCGGTCAGCATCGACACCCTTGCAGGCCCGGACGAACGCCCGCGCAACTGGGCGGCAAGCATCGTCTGCATCGTGTTGCTGGCGCTGCTGGCGCTGTTCTGGCGGATGTGGGCGCAGTTCCAGGAACGCGGCCTGTCCGGCTGGCGGAGGAAGCCATGACCCGCAATCCCGGCACCGCCCTGCGCACCGACGGGTTCGCCGACATCCGCATCAACACCCCCGCCGTGGAACGCCGCGCGGCCAGCCTGCCTGCCCGGCACAGCCTGAAGAAGGACCATCAGGCGGCCTGGCTGCTGAACGCCGTGCGCTGCATCGACCTGACGACGCTTGCGGGCGACGACACGCCCGACCGCGTGGCGCGGCTTTGCGCCAAGGCCCGCCAGCCGATCGCCGCGGACCTGCTTGATGCAATGGGCGTCACCGGCCTGACCACCGGCGCGGTCTGCGTCTATCCCACGATGGTCGCGCCTGCGAAACGTGCGCTTGGCAATTCCGGCATTCCGGTCGCCAGCGTCGCAACCGGCTTCCCGGCGGGCCTGATGCCGCTGAACCTGCGGCTGGCCGAAATCCTTTATGCCGTCGAACATGGCGCGGACGAGATCGACATCGTGATCACCCGCGCCCATGTCCTGCGCGGCGATTGGACCGCGCTTTACGACGAACTCCGTGCCATGCGGGAGGCCTGCGGGGACGCGAAGATGAAGGCGATCCTGGCGACGGGCGACCTGAAGTCGCTGGAAAATGTGGCGAAGGCCAGCCATGTCGCCATGCAGGCGGGGGCGGACTGGATCAAGACCTCGACCGGGAAGGAAGGCGTCAACGCCACCCTTCCCGTCTCGCTGGTCATGTGCCGGGCGATCCGCGACTATCGCGACCAGACCGGCCATGTCGTGGGCTTCAAGCCTGCCGGGGGCCTGCGCACAGCCAAGGACGCGCTGAACTGGCAGGTGCTGATGGCCGAGGAACTGGGCCGCGACTGGCTGCGCCCCGACCTGTTCCGCATCGGCGCCAGCAGCCTTCTGGGCGATATCGAGCGCCAGATCAGCCACCACGTGACGGGCCGCTATGCCGCTGGTCACCGCCAAGCGATTGCCTGAGGACCACATGACCAGCGTGAGCGAATTGATGGAGACGATGGAATACGGCCCCTCGGTCGAGGACAGCGCGGCCGTGCGTGACTGGCTGGCGCGGCGCAGTGCTTTCGGCCACTTCATCGGCGGCCGCTTCACGGAACCTGGTGCCCTTTTCGACAGCCGCGATCCGGCCACGGGCGAGGTTCTGGCGCAGGTCACGCAGGGAACAGTTGATGACGTGGCTGCGGCGGTCGCGGCGGCGCGGCAGGCGCAGCCCGGCTGGGCGGCGCTGACCGGGACTGAGCGGGCGCGTTTCCTCTATGCCCTTGCCCGGCACGTCCAGAAACGCGAACGCTTCCTGTCGGTGCTTGAGACGCTGGACAATGGCAAGCCGATCCGGGAATCGCGCGACATCGACGTGCCCTTGGTCGCGCGGCATTTCTATCACCATGCCGGTTGGGCGGAACTGCGCGACAGCGCCCTGCCGGGCCATCAGCCCTTGGGCGTCTGCGGCCAGATCATCCCCTGGAACTTTCCGCTGCTGATGCTGGCCTGGAAGATCGCCCCTGCCTTGGCGGCGGGCAACACGGTCGTCCTGAAGCCCGCCGAGTATACGCCGCTGACTGCCCTGGCCTTTGCCGAAATCTGCCAGGAAGTCGGGTTGCCAGCCGGCGTCGTCAACATCGTGACGGGCGACGGAGAGACCGGGGCGGCGCTTGTTGCGGCGGATGTGGACAAGATCGCCTTCACCGGCTCGACCGAGGTCGGGCGCGCGATTGCGGGCCAGCTTGCTGGGACGGCCAAGCGGCTAACCCTGGAACTGGGCGGCAAGTCGCCTTTCGTGGTGATGCCCGACGCCGACCTGGATGCGGCGGTCGATGGTGTTGTGGACTCGATCTGGTTCAACGGGGGCCAGGTCTGCTGCGCCGGATCGCGCATCCTGGTGGCCGAGGCGGTGGCGGACCGCTTCGAAACGCTGCTGTCCGCCCGTATGAAGCGGTTGCGGGTCGGGCCGCCACTGGACAAGTCCACCGATGTGGGGGCCATCGTGGATCCGGTGCAAAAGGATCGCATCCTGTCGATTTGCCGCGCGGCAACTGACGCAGGCGCGGAACTGGTTGGCGGCGCGGCGCAGGATGGCTGCTTCATCGCGCCCGGCTATCTGCGCAATATCACCCCCGCCAATCCCGGTTTCGAGCGGGAAATCTTCGGCCCCATCGCCACGCTTTCGACTTTC